>JAENWT010000003.1 GCA_016650125.1 Thermoleophilia bacterium | reverse complement strand
GATCGGGATTGTGCCGACTATTTCGGCACAATCCCGATCAGTTCCCTCTTTGCGGGCTTGCGGCGCTCGGCTTTTCAAAGACCGCAAGTGGGTGGTTCTCAAGGACGTCCTAAGCGTGGCTGGCGAGGAGTAAGCGAGCCGGTGAAGCGATTTGACTTCCGTCAATGAGCAAACCGAGCGAGTGTCGACGAAGCCAGGCGCGCTTAGGTCGTTCCTGAGGGCCGCCCGCCACCTCAAGTCATAACGAGAAAGGGCGGCCCTGGGCCGCCCTTTCGAAGTAACACTCAGCCGCGAGGCCGCCCGATCAAATGCCCTCGGGGAACCAGATGGCTATCTCGCGGGCGGCCGACTCTGCCGAGTCGCTGCCGTGGACCATGTTGAAGGTGACCTCCTGGGCGAAGTCGCCTCGAATGGATCCCGGGGCTGCCTCTACGGGATTCGTGGCTCCGATCAGCTGACGGGCTGCCGGGACGGCTTCGGGTCCCTCGAGAACCGCGGCGACCAGCGGGCCACCGGTGATGAACTCGACCAGCTCGCCGAAGAACGGCTTCTCGCTGTGCTCGGCGTAGTGCTCGTTGGCGATCGCCTCGGTGGCGGTCAGCTTCTTGAGGGCGACGATCTTCAGTCCCTTGTTCTCGAACCGGGCGAGGATCTCACCGGTGAGGGCGCGTTCGAAAGCGTCGGGCTTGACCAAAATCAGGGTTTGCGGCATGGCTTTTCTCAGACTCCGTTATCGGGTTGTGGTGGAAGGTAATGAGGGTTCAGCGTGATTCCGGGGTCCGGCTGGGAGCCGGGGAGTCACCGCTGTTGATCGGCTTCGACGCGTTCGGATCTTCGTCCGGAGTGATCGTCTTGCGGCGGGCCGAGCGCGGAGTGCGTCGGCTCGACCGTTCGGATCGGTCCGATCGGGTGGCATCGGAATCGGGTGAAGGTCGGGCGGCGGCGCTTTCCACGGTCTCCTCGGATGAGCCCGATGAGGTGGAGGAGCTGGTGGGTTTCTCGCGTCGGCTGGATTCGCGCTCGGACGACGGGCTTCGCGAAGACTTCCGGCTTGAGGACCGCCCCGAGGATTCCGGCGTCGCCGGATCGGACTGGGGCTTAGAGGAACGGCGGCTGCGCTTCGGCTCAGCGCGATCCGGGTCCTTCGACTTCGAGCTCGGCTTCGAACTCGACTTGGACGAGCCGCTGCGCGAAGAGCGCTTCGGCGCAACCAGCTGGGTCTCGCAGTATGGACAGAGCTTCCAGTCGAGTCCGACCGGCTTCGAGCAGGTCGGACAGTCGTTCTTGAGCCGGGTGCGGCACGAAGGGCAGCGCACGAAGTCGGATTCCGTAGGGAACCCGCACTTCTGGCAGGAATGGGCCTCGAGGTGCCTCAGGCGCACTTCGGCGACCCGGACCTCGGTCTCACGCTCGTGGATGTCCTCGAGGAACTCCGGCGGGCGCAGGATCGTGTAGACGAGGGTGCCGACGAAGGGAAAGAGCGAAGCGGCGGTGGAACAGCCGACCAGGAAGGGGTCGGCGATCCGGCGACGGGCGTCGGTGAAGGTGTAGACGATCGTGGCGAGATAGATCGCGACCACGCAGAGGATCGCGAAAGTGACGACGAGATTGATGGCGGTGTTTTCGATTCCGAAGATGGCGAGTGGCATGAGGAGCTAGAGGAACATCCTTCCGAATAGATACCCGATGCCGAAAAAGACGAGGATCACTATCGCCACTACAGCAGCGACCAGCGCCATCATCGACAGCAGTTGAGAGCCAGTCTGACGATTCACCAGGTAATGGTCGCATAGTGGGCCAGAACCGGACGGTCCGGCAAAGGATGGGACACGGCTTGCCAGGCTACTCGACCGCCGAGAGCAGGAAGTGCGAGCCCGCGACGAGGACCAGCCCCTCCCGCTCGCGGGCAAGGTTTCCGGCTCTGGACAGGGCTTCGCGAGTGTTCGGCAACGCTTCCGAACGGAGTCCGAGCTCGTCCGCGAAGGCCTTGAGCTCGGCCGCCGGGAAAGACTGTGCACCGGGCCTCCCCCAGTCGGCCAGCGCCTTCCCGGGAAGCTCGGTGAGGATCGCCGTGTCGAGGGCGCCCGCCAGTTCGGCAAGCATGCCGCCGGCATCCTTGTCGGAGAGGACTCCGATCACCGCGATTACCGGCCGTCCATCGGCGATCTCGGGCAGGGAAGAGGCGAGCGCGGCGGCGCCCGGGCGGTTGTGGGCGACGTCGACGAAAAAGGGTGGGTTGTGGCCCACCTGTTCCAGCCTCCCCGGCACGACCATGGAGCCGGCGACGCGCTTGACCTTCTCGTCGTCGACCTCCCCCAGCAGAGCTTCCACCGCAAGCGCGGCCACGGCGAAGTTGGCCCGCTGGTACCGGGCGGCGATATGCCGGTCGAACATCGCCCCTCCGTCGCCGGCCGCGCTGACGTCGCAGTCGAGCCGCGCGGCGTGGTCCCGGGCGAAACGATCGATCTCGGGGGCGAGGTGGCCCAGGACCAGTGTGGTACCGGACCTCAGTACCGCCAGCTTCTCGCCGGCGATCTCGAGTTCGGTCTCCCCCAGGTACTCGGTGTGGTCGAGGCCGATCGAGGTCAGCACAGTGACCCTGGAGTTGATCGTGTTGGTCGCGTCGAGCCGGCCTCCGAGCCCGGCTTCGATCGCGGCCACCTCCACCCCGGCGTCGGCCATCGCCAGGAAGGCGGCCGCGGTGGCCAGCTCGAACTGGGTCACGACCTCTCCTTCCTCGAGGCCCTGGTTGACGACGGCGGCGGCTTCAGCGGCTCGCTCGACCGCAGCGGCGAACGCTCCGGGATCCAGCTCGTGACCGCCGACGATCACCCGCTCCGACCAGTGCGAGATGTGCGGAGAGACCGAGCACCCGGCTTTCTTCCCGTGCGCTTCGAGCAGGGCCGCGCTCATCCGGGCGACCGAAGACTTGCCGTTGGTGCCGACTATGTGGATCGTCTCGTAACTGTCCTGCGGCCTGCCGAGCTCGTCGCAGAGCCGGTTCATGCGATCGAGGCCGAGCTTCCAGCCGATCGCTTCGAGTGAGTTGAGACGGGCCTCGGCGTCGAACATCGTCGGTATCAGGCCCAACTCGGATTCAGCCGAGCTCGGAGAGCTCGGCGTGGATGCGTTCCAGCTTCTCGCGCTCCTCGGCCACGACTTCCTCCGGGGCCTTCTCGACAAAGCGCTCGTTGCCGAGCTTGCCTTCGATCTTCTTCGCTTCGGCCTCGAGTTTGCCGCGCCGCACGTCGAGCCGATCCGTCAGCGCCTGCATGTCCAGGCCTTCCGACGGCAGGATGCCGTAACCCTCGACCACGGCCACGGGCTCGCCGGCCGGGGCCCCGAGGCTGACCCGGCTGAGGCGCGAGACGAACTCGGGCACGTCGGTATTTCCACCGGTGGCGTCGAGCACGATCTTCGGCGGCACGCCCGCCATGTCACGCCAGCTGCGCAGACGCTGGGTCAGGGTGATCGCTTCGGCGACTTGGGTCTCACAGCTCAGGTCGCGCAGTGACTCGATCGTCTCCGGGAAGTCATGGACCACGAGATGGCCTTCCCGGTATGGGTGGTAGCTCCAGATCTCCTCGGTCACGAACGGCATCACCGGGTGGACCAGCGCGAGGGTGCGCTCGAGGGTGTGGAGCAGGACCCTGGCGGCCTCCTCGTCCTTGTCGTAGATCCGCGGCTTCGCGATCTCGAGGTACCAGTCGCAGAGCTCGGAAAAGACGAATGAATAGATCTCCTGGGCTGCGTGCGCGAAGTCGTAACGCCTAAGCAGCCCGGTGACGCTCTCGATCGTGCTCTCCAGCCGGGACAGGATCCAGCGGTCCTCGAGCGCGGCCGGGTCCGCCGGCAACTCACGGTCGGCCGGCTCGTCGGTGTTGAGCAGGATCAGGCGCGAGGCGTTCCAGAGCTTGTTGCTCAGGTCGCGACCTTGCTGGACCTTGGCGTCCGAGTAACGCACGTCCTGGGTCGAAGACATCGCCAGCAGGCCGAACCGCAGCGCGTCCGCGCCGTGCTCGTCGATCTCGGTCAGCGGATCGATGCCCGTGCCGAGGCTCTTCGACATGCGGCGGCCGTCCCGGGCCTGGATCACCGAATGCACGTAGACGTCCTTGAAAGGGATGTCACCGGCAAATTCGATGCCGGTCATGATCATGCGCGCGACCCAGAGAAACAGGATCTCGCGCGCGGTGGTCAGGAAGTCGGTCGGATAGAACGCTTTGAGCTCGTCAGTCTCTTCGGGCCAGCCGAGCGTCGCAAACGGCCAGATCGCCGAAGAGAACCAGGTGTCGAGCACGTCGTCTTCCTGAATCCAGCCGTCGCCGTCCGGTGCTTCTTCACCGGCGTAGACCTCTTCGCCGCGGTACCAGACCGGGATCCGGTGCCCCCACCAGAGCTGGCGGGAGACGCACCAGGGGCGGATCTCCCGCATCCAGTCGAGGTAGACCCGCTTCCACTGGGCGGGGGTGATGTTGACATCGCCGTTCTCGACTGCGGCGATCGCCGGCGCTGCGAGCTCGTCCATCTTGCAGAACCACTGGAGCGAGATAAGCGGCTCGATGCGTTCGCCGGAGCGCTCGGAGAAGGGAACCGAATGGACGTACTCCTCTTCCGCACTGAGCACGCCTTCCTCGCGAAGGGCTTCGGCTACGGCGACCTGGGCCTCGGCGACGGTCATTCCGGCGAAGCGCTCGCCGGCCTCGTCGGTCATCCGGCCGTCCTCACCGATCACGCTGATTTCCTCGAGGCCGTGCTTGCGGCCGATCTCGAAGTCGTTGACGTCGTGGCCCGGCGTGATCTTGAGCGCGCCGGTACCGAACTCGATGTCGACGTGCTCGTCAGCGATGATCGGCAGGCGGCGGCCGACCAGGGGCAGGATGCAGAACTTCCCGACCAGGTCGGCGTAACGCTCGTCCTTCGGATTGACCGCGACCGCGGTGTCGGCCATCATCGTCTCCGGCCGCACGGTGGCGACCGTCAGGACCCGATCGGTCCCTTCGACGGGGTAATCGACCGAGAAGAGCGTGTCGGTCTCCTCGCGGTTCACGACTTCGAGGTCGGAGATCGCCGACTGCGAGCCCGGGTCCCAGTTGACCATGTAGTTATCGCGGTAGATGTAGCCCTTTTCAAAGAGCGCAACGAAGACCTTGCGCACGGCACGGGCATACTCGTCGTCGAGCGTGAAGCGTTCCCGCTCGTAATCGACGGAGGCCCCGAGCCGCTGGTACTGCTCGTTGATCCGGGCCGCGTAGTCATCCTTCCACTCCCAGACGCGCTCGGTGAAGGCCTCACGGCCGATCTCGTGGCGGTCGATGCCTTCTTCTTTCAGACGCTTCTCGACCACCGACTGGGTGGCGATGCCGGCGTGGTCCATGCCGAGGATCCAGAGGGTGTTCTTGCCGCGCATCCGGTTCATCCGAACAAGCGCGTCCTGCATCGAGCCGTTCAGGGCGTGGCCCATGTGCAGCACGCCGGTGACGTTCGGCGGCGGGATCGCCACCGAGAAGTTCTCGTCCGGAGTTCCGGTGGCCTCGGGGTGGAAATAACCGCCGTCCATCCACTCGCCGAAGATCCGGCCCTCGGCCTCGCCGGGCTGCCAGCGAGTCGTCTCTTCGAGCTTCTGTCGGGCGTCGGCGTCCAAGCCGCCGATGTTATTAGGGCCGGACGCCGCGGGGACTCAGGCGGTCTGTTCGCCGAACTCGTCCAGGTCCGGTCCGGACTCGGCGATCTCGAGGTTCGCGTCGGTCACCAGCATCGGCGTCTGGCCCTTCTCGATCGTTTCCCTCGTGACCATGCACTTGGTCACGTCAGAGCGGGAAGGCAGCTCGAACTGGACGTCGAGCAGCGTGTTCTCGATGATCGACCTCAGACCGCGGGCGCCGGTCTCGCGTTCGAGCGCCTTGTCAGCGATCGCCTCGAGGGAATCGTCGGCGAAGACCAGCTCGATGCCGTCGAACTCGAAGAAGCGCTGGAACTGCTTGGCGAGGGCGTGGCGCGGCTCGGTCAGGATGCGGACCAGGTCGTCGCGGGTCAGCTGGTGGAGCGCAGCCACGACCGGCAGGCGGCCGATGAACTCGGGGATCAGGCCGTACTCGATCAGGTCTTCGGGCAGGGCCTGTTCGAACAGCTCGCCCGGATCGTCGAGCGAGTCGTTGGTCATGGCCGCGCCGAAACCGATGCCGGTGTTGCCGACCCGCCGCTCGATTACCCTTTCGAGCTCGGAGAACGAGCCGCCGCAGATGAAGAGGATGTTGGTCGTGTCGAGGGTGAGGAATTCCTGGTGCGGGTGCTTGCGTCCACCCTGCGGCGGAACCGAGGCGGTCGTTCCCTCGAGGATCTTGAGCAGCGCCTGCTGGACGCCTTCACCAGAGACATCGCGGGTCAGCGACGGGTTGTCGGCCTTCCGCGTGATCTTGTCGATCTCGTCGATGTAGATGATCCCGGTCTCGGCCTTCTTGACGTCGTAGTCGGCGGCCTGGATCAGCTTGAGCAGGATGTTCTCGACGTCTTCGCCGACGTAGCCGGCTTCGGTCAGCGCGGTCGCATCGGCAATCGCGAACGGCACGTTGAGGATGCGGGCCAGAGTCTGTGCGAGCAGGGTCTTGCCGCAGCCGGTCGGGCCGAGCAGCATGATGTTCGACTTCTGAAGTTCGACTTCGGGGTCCTCGTGCTCTGCCATGCGGACCCGCTTGTAATGGTTGTAAACGGCGACCGAGAGCGCCCGCTTGGCGTTCGGCTGGCCGATCACGTACTCGTCGAGCACGGAGTTGATCTCCTGCGGCTTGGGCAGCTTGTCGAGGTCGAGGCCAGGGGCCTTCGACGTGTGAGCGACCATCTCTTCATCGATGATCTCGTTGCAGAGGTCGATGCACTCGTCACAGATGTAAACCCCGGGTCCGGCGATCAGCTTCTTGACCTGGCGCTGCGACTTCCCGCAGAAGCTGCAGAGAAGTTGCTCATTGGTATCGGTCGGACGTGCCAGCGGTCTTCGCTCCTGGGTCGTGAATTGACTCCGGTTCCCACCCTAACGGGCGACCTGAACCGGCTGTTCAGATTCTGTTACCCCGGCGACCCCTCCGCCCCTGCCCCCGGGACAGAACTTGCCGACCAAATCTCCGACCATGACCATCTGGCAACGGTTTCACCTCCATGGCACGTGAAATCGTTGCCAGAAAGGCTTGCGGCGCTAGTCTCGCTGGCATGCCCATCGAAATCAAACCCATAACCGAACTGGAATTCCCGAAGGTTGAGCCACTGCTGATGGCCTACCAGACCTTTTATGAAGTCGAGGAGATCGACCCTGACCGGAACCGCCAATTCTTTTCCAGGTTCATCGGCTCTAACCACAGTGGGTGGCTGCTCGGCGGCTGGGACGGCGACGACCTGCTCGGCTTCGGCTGCTTCTACCGCCACAAGTCCTCATTGACCGCGACGAACATCGTGCTGATGAACGACCTCTATGTGACTGAGGCCGCTCGCGGCAAGGGCGCCGGACGGGCCCTGATCGAGGCCGGCGTCGAACTCGCCCGGGAATGGGGCGCCTCCCACCTCGCCTGGTCGACGGCCCCGGACAACCTCACCGCCCAGAAGCTCTACGACTCCTTCGACGTCGAAAAGGGCACCTGGATGGAGTACGAGATCAAAGTCTGACCTTGATTCTTTACCGCGTTGTGTGCATATGGGACCACAACGCGGCACAGAACGAAAAAGGGCGGGCGGCCCGCAGGCCGCCCTTTCCGTGTTACTTGACGCTGTAACTCAAACGGCGGGCGGGGGCGGCGCGCTCGGATCGACGACGGTCTCTTCGACGATTACCGTCTCCTGGACGACTCCTCCGGTGACGACTCCTTCTTTGACCTCGACCAGGCGGTAGTAGAGCACCGTGCCGATGATCGAGATGTAGGGGTAGATCAGGATGCCCAGGATGAGCAGGACGATCGCGCCGACGATCGGTGTGAGCATCACTAGGACGACGGCGGCAAGCCCGAGCACAAGGTAGGCCAGGAGGATGACCAGACCGACGCCGAGGATCCGCATGCGGTTGTTCCGGGTCAGGTCGGAGCTGCGTGACATCGAGTCGAAGACGCCTTTGTCCTCGACGACCATCGACGGCAGCGCCGAGACCCACATCAGGGCGAGAATGACTCCCGGAACGATCAGCAGGAAGAGCCCGATGGCGATCAGGATGTTGAGGACGATCTGGAGCAGGATGATCGAGATCAGCTTCGGCGTGACCGAGCTGAGGATCTCCCCGACCGACCAGTCGACCCGGCCGTCCTGTTCCACGTCCTGAACGATGCGCACCACCGACCCGAGCAGCCAGGCGCTGGCGATGATCTGGACGATCTTGCCGATGTAGCCGAGGATTCCGGAATCGCCGAGGATCCAGATGATGATCGCTGCCGGGATCAGCAGGATCAGGGCGACTATCCAAACCGTTCCGAAACACTGTTTGTAGATCTCGGTCGTTCGGTCGAAGACCCCACCTATGTCCAGGTGGCCCTGGGTACCGCTCGCGGTTGTCATGCTGAGAAACCTCCTCGTTTGAACTGGCGGGCCAGGCGGCCCGGCGATAAACCTCTTACCTCCGACCCTATCCGGCCGCCAAGCGCTTAGGCTTGTCGACATGCCCGGACCGACCACGAACAGCGCCTCCACTGTCCTCGTCACCGGAGGCTCCGGCTTTCTCGGCGGCCGCAGCGTCAACCAGCTCCTCGAGCAGGGATACCGCGTCAGGACGACCGTGCGCGACGAGTCGAAGGCTCCTGCCCTCCGCTCCGCGGTCACCGCCGGCGTGGACGGCGAACCGGACCTGACTTTCTTCGAAGCCGACCTGGACTCCGACACCGGTTGGGATGAAGCGGTCGCGGGCTGCGACTTTGTCCTCCACATCGCTTCCCCGTTTCCGGCATCGCAGCCCAAGAATCCCCAGGAGCTGATTGGACCGGCCCGCGACGGCGCCCTTCGGGTTCTCAAGGCCGCCCTCGACGCCGGCGTCAAGCGTGTGGTCATGACTTCCTCCACAGCCGCGATCCGGAGTGACGGCGGCCCGGAGCGCTCCGGCCCGTACACCGAAGAGGACTGGACCGACCCGGAACTGCCCGGCCTCACGCCTTACGCGCAATCGAAGACGATCGCCGAGCGCGCCGCCTGGCACCTGGTCGAGCAGTCCGGGGACACGGACCGGCTGGCCGTGGTCAACCCGAGCGCGATTCTCGGCCCCCTGCTTGGTGACGAGGACTCCTCCTCCCTTCAGATCATCCAGCGCATGCTCGACGGCATGCCGGGTGTACCGCGGCTCGGTTTCAGCTTCGTCGACGTGCGCGACACCGCCGACCTCCACATCCGCGCGATGATCTCCCCAGCAGCCGGCGGAAAGCGGTTCATCGCTTCGGGGCCCTTCCTCTGGATGTCGGAGGTCGCCGAGATCCTGCGCACCGAACTTCCGGAAGAGGGCGCCAAGGCACCAAAACGGATCGTCCCCAAACCCTTGGTCAGGCTCATGGGGCTTTTCGATCCCGCGATCCGGTCGCTGATCGGCGACATCGGCAAGGAATCGCACTTCTCGAACGCCCGGGCGAAGGACCTCCTCGGCTGGGAACCGCGGCCGATCAACGAGACGGTCGCCGACTGCGGCCGGAGCCTCGCGGCGCATGGACGCTGAGAACTTGCCCGCCCGCCTCGCGGCCCTTCTGGTTGGCCTGGTCCTGATCGCCGGCTTCACGCCGGGCGCCTCGGCCAACGAAACGGGCGCCGCCCAGCGCCTCCAGCAACTTCAGGACAAACCGGAGAAGCTGCGCAACTTCCTGCGCTTCATGCCCAAAGGCACCGACCTCCACACCCACCTCTCCGGCGCGGTCTACGCCGAGTCGATGATCAAGTGGGGCGCCGAAGACGGCAAGTGCGTCGACACCACTACCTTCGTGTCGAGCTTCCCGCCCTGCCTCGCCGGCCAGGTGCCGATCGCGAACGCACTCCTCAACACCACCCTCTTCGACCAGATCGTCGCCGCCTGGTCGATGCGAAACTTCATTCCGGGTCCGGTCTCCGGCCACGACCACTTCTTCGCCACTTTCGACCTGTTCGGCGGCGCCTTCAGCGGCCGCCAGGGCGACGGCCTCGCCGAAGAAACCAAACGGGCAGGGATCCAGAACGTGCAGTACACCGAGCCGCTGATCACCCCCCAGTTCGGCCACACCCTCCAGGTTGCGAACGCGGTCGGCTACAACCCCGACTTCGGCGAGCTGCGCGAGTCACTCCTGAACGCGGGCCTGCTCGATGCGATCCCCGCCGCCGAAACCACCGCCTCGTCGGCGCTCTCCGGACAGCGGGCCACTCTCGGCTGCGACGGCGACAACCCTCAGGTCGGCTGTGGCGTCAACGTGCGCTTCGACGTTCAGGTCCTGCGCAACCAGCCGCCCGCCGTCGTCTTCGCTCAGCTGCTCTTCGGCTTTGAGCTGATGCAGGCCGATCCGACCTGGGCCGGCATGAACATGGTCCAGCCCGAGGACGCCTCGCTGTCGATCGCTTACTACCGGCTCCACATGAAGATGATCAAGTTCCTGAAGACGATCTACCCGGACGGCAACGTGACCCTCCACGCCGGCGAACTGGTCCCCGGCCTGACCCCGCCCGAGGACCTTCGCTTCCACATCCGCGACGCGGTCAACGTCGCCGGTGCCCAGCGGATCGGCCACGGGGCCGACCTCAAGTGGGAGAAGAACCCCCAGGGCCTTCTGAACGACATCGTCAGGAAGAAGGTCTGCCTGGAGATCAACCTGAGTTCCAACGCCCAGATCCTCGAACTCAAGGGCAAGGCGCATCCGGTCCGCGAGTACGTGAAGAACGGCGTCCGGGTCACGCTTTCCACCGACGACGAAGGCGTATCGCGCGCCGACCTCACCTCGCAGTACGCGATCGCCGTGCGGCAGCACGGGTTCGGCTATCGCCGGCTCAAGAAGTTCGCTCAGGAAGGCCTGCGCTGCTCGTTCCTGCCGAACTCCGAAAAGGAGACCGAGCTCTCACAGCAGAAGAAGCTCTTCCGTCAGTTCGAAGCGCAGTTCAAGCCGAAGGTCACCAGACCCAGGAATTGACCAACGGTTCAGGGTCGAGCAGGTGCCCTCTCGACCGCACCTCGAAATGAAGGTGGCAGGGGGTTCCGGCCGCATTGCCGGTCTGGCCGACCGAGCCGAGCCGGTGACCCGCCCTGACCCTCTGGCCGCGCTTCACAGTGGCCGGCCGCCTGAGGTGCGCGTACAAGTAGGTGCGGCGCTCGCTTCGCCCCTTCATCACGACGTAATTGCCCTTGAGCTCTGGTTCGCTGGCGCGTTCAAGGATCGTTCCCGAGCGCACGGCGACCAGGGGCCGGCCACAGTTCGCGGTGATGTCGAAGCCTTCGTGGGTGCGGCCGTCGGTTCGCGGAGCCCCGAAGGCGCCGATCGCACCGCGGGTGCCGTGAGGGCCGACCACGGGAACGCGGTGGCCGTGGAGCTTCAGACGGGAGAGCTTTTCCAGACGCCCGGCGAGCGGCCCGACGCGCACCCGGTACTTGCCCGGGCCGGCGAGCCGGCCCTTCCGGTCGAGCCCGTCGAAGTCCACGCGGTGCCACCGGCCTGGCTGGAGCGGACTTGTCGCGAACCGGCGGACCGTCCGGCCCGAGCCCAGCTTGATCACCCGGATCTCGATCGGCGTCGGTCGCGAAGCACGGAAGCGGAAGACGATGCGCTGCGGGCGCACCGAGTCGGGCACGGCCTGCTTCGGTGAAACGGTCCCCCGCCCCAGCTTGAAGTTCAGCGGAGCCGGTTTTTCAGGCGCGGCTGCGGCCACGCTCGCGCCCACTGCAAACAGAACGGCCGCCAGGAAGGCGGCCGTCGCAATACGAAGAATCAGTTTGTCGACCCGCTCAGTGATGCTCGATGACGCGATCGACTATGCCGTAGTCCTTGGCCTCGTCGGAGCTCATGAAGTAGTCGCGCTCGGTGTCGTGCGTGATCTTCTCGAGAGTCTGACCGGTGTGCTTGGCGAGAATCTTGTCGAGACGGCTGCGAGTGTCGATGATCTCGTTCGCGTGAATCTCGATGTCCGTCGCCTGTCCGGAGAAACCGGAGGAGACCTGATGGATCAGGATCTTCGAGTTGGGGAGCGACATGCGCTTACCCTGGGCGCCACCTGCCAGGAGGAGTGCTCCCATGCTCATCGCGATGCCGACGCAGATCGTCTGGACATCGGGCTTGATGAATTGCATCGTGTCGTAGATCGCCAGACCGGCATAGACGGAACCGCCGGGAGAGTTGACGTAAAGGCTGATGTCCTTCTCCGGGTCCTCCGACTCGAGGTGCAGCAGCTGCGCCACGATCAGGTTGGCAATGTCCTCGCTGACGCCAGTGCCAAGGAAGATGATTCGCTCGTTGAGGAGCCGGGAATATATGTCGAACGAACGCTCGCCACGCGACGTCTGTTCAACAACCATGGGGACAAGTGGACTCATTGCGGAGAGCTTATAGATCGGACTCGGCGGGCCGCACGTGTCCCCGGCTCAGTGGTTGTGACCGGCGTGGTCCCAGAGCTTTTCCCTGGCGTCCTCGGCGGACATCTCGACCGGCTTGGCAGCGTCGGCGATCACGTCGATCGCCTTGCGCACCCGGATGTCGGCGGCGACCATCTCGTGCCGTCCGTCCCGCTTCAGCCGCTCAAGCAGTTTCGCCGCCGTCGTGCGCTCGTGACCGGCCATGTGCTCGAGCTCTTCTTCCATCTCGGCGTCGGTCACTTCGATGTCCTCGGCGTCGGCCACCGCTACCAGCACCGATTCACGCTTGATCTCCTGCTCGGCGTCCGGCAGGGACTCTTCGATTATTTCGTCACGCGTCTTGCCCTGCATCTGGAGGTAGGTGTCGGGGTTCATGCCCTGGCCCTGCATCTGGCGCTCGACCCGGTCCCAGCGTTCCTGGCCCCGCGCCTCCACGATGTCGGCAGGAAGATTGATCATGGCGTTATCGACCGCGACGTCGACAGCGGCCACCCTGAAGTCCTGCTCGATCCGCGCCTCGGCCGACTCGGCCAGCTTCTCGGCGATGTCAGCTTTCAGTTCATCGACCGTGTCGAATTCGGAGGCCTCGGAGGCGAAGTCGTCATCGAGCTCCGGCAGTTTCTTCTCGCGAACTTCCTTGACGGTCACCGCGAACACGGCTTCCTGCCCCGCCAGTTCGGCCGCGCCGTACTCCTCGGGGAAAGTCACGGTCACTTCGACCTCGTCGCCGACCTTGTTGCCGATGATCTGCTCCTCGAAGTCGTCGATCAGCTGGCCCGACCCGATCTCGATCAAGTGATCGTTCGCCGTGCCGCCTTCGAATTCGACGCCGTCGAGACTGCCTACGAAGTCGACCAGCACGTGGTCGCCCTCGGCCGCTTCCTTCTCGACCGCGTCGAGACTGGCCATGCCCTCGCGCAGGCGGTCGAGCTCGCGCTCGATGATCTCGTCGGGGACTTCGCTGCCGGGCTTCTCGACCTCGAGGCCGAGGTAATCGCCGAGCTGGGCGCCGGGACGCACGCCGACTTCGAACTTGAACTCGAGCGGCTCTCCTTCGGCGGACGGGGCCTCGGTCACCTCGACATCAGGGTCGCCGATCGGCACCACGCCCGAATCGAAGACCGCGGCCTGGTACCACTCGGGCAACCCGGCGCGGAGGGCCTCTTCGAACACCGATGGGAAGCCGAGGCGCTGGATGACCAGCGACGGCGGGGCCTTGCCCTTGCGGAAGCCGGGCAGGCGCATCTCTTTGGCGAGGCCGCGTGCGGCACGCTGGGTCTGGGTTGCGACGTCTTCAGCTGAAACCTCAGCTTCGACGCGGACACGGGAATTCTCAAGTTCTTCAACGGTCGTCTTCAAGATGGCTCTGACCCTAGCGAGTCTCAAGCCCGGGCTATCCCCCGCGCCGGGCCCTCCACAGGGACCAGAGTGCCTTGGTGAACTCAAGCACGAAGCCGACCAGCCGCCCGACCGGGCCGGTCACCAGCCAGGCGCGGAACGGGGCCCTACTCATTGGCGAATCCCAGCAGGGAGAGGTCGACCAGCCACTCGACCGGGGCCTTGTCGTCGGTCCAGACGTCGCCGCCGGTCAGGGCGGGCTCGAGCCGGGACGCGGTCGCGGTGGCCAGCCCCGGCAGCGGCGCCGGCATCGAGGGCGCGGCGGCAAGGAGGTTCCGGGCCGAGACCGGCGTCTCGCCGGCGACCAGCATCGTGCTCGTGTCTTCGACCGGATCACGCATGATCGACGGGAACGATTCGGCCAGGGTCGTGCTCAGCGCCTTTTCGAGGTCGTCGTTTCCTTCGGGATGCCCGACGTTGATCAGGATCGTGCCGCCGGGCCGGAGCCGCTCGCGTACCAGCTCGAAAAACTCCTTCGTCGCCAGGTAGAACGGGATGTACGGCTGGCGGTATGCATCGACCATGATCGTGTCGTAGACCGGATCGGCCTGCCGCAGCCAGGGCCTTGCGTCCTCGGTGAAAACCTCCATGTTCGGGTTGTCGAGGTCGAAGTAGCGCCGACCGAGTTCAGTCAGTTCGCCGTCGATCTCCACCGCGTCCACCTTCGTCTCCGGGAAGAAGTGGCCGTAGGCGCGGGCAACCGTTCCAGCGGCGGAGCCGAGGATCGCCACCCGCTCGGGCGGCTTCGGCCCCGTATCGGTGGCGAAAGGCAGCACGAGGTTCTCGTCCCAGTAACCGCCGACCAGCCAGGTGCCGGGACGGTAGATCGAATGGATCGCCTGGCCTTCGTTCAGTTCGAGGTTGCGCTCGCCGTCGGGCTTCTCGACAACCCGCGCGTACTGCTGGGTGGTCTCGGCTTCGAAGAGCACTGCGCCCGTGTCCGATGCCTTGATCGTGCCGACCGGGATCAGCAACGCCGCGGCGACGATCGCCGGAACCGGCGCCCAGCGCCAGCCGAGCCCGACCAGGCCGACCGCTGCGACGACCAGCGCGAAGACGAGAAAGGTGCGCTGCGTGCCGAGCAGAGGGATCGTCACCAGGGCCGAAATCATCGTGCCGACCAGCGAGCCTGCGGTCGAGACCGCGTAGAGGCGGCCCGCGAGTTCGCCGGCATGCTCGACGTCCGACATCGCGATCCGGATCGCCCAGGGCGAGACCGAGCCCATGACCATCACCGGGATCGCCAGCAGGACCAGGACTCCGAGCAACGACCCGGCGAAAGCTCCGACCGAGATCGTGTCGAAGGCATCGACCGACGCCCCGAGGAACGGCTGCGCCAGGAACGGGATCAGCGCGATCAGCAGCGAGCCGCCGAGAACCACCTTGCAGAGCGTGCTCAGCCGCGGGTCGCGGTCGGCCAGCTTGCCACCGAGCCAATAGCCGACCGAGAGCGCCACGAGCACCACCCCGATCGTGTTTGCCCAGACGATGGTCGAGTCACCGAAATACGGCGCCAGCAGGCGGGCTCCGGCGATCTCGGTCCCCATGGTGCAGGCACCGACGGCGAAGACCAGCAGATAGAGGTACCGCTTACCTGGCTGAATCGCCACTTAGTTCCCCGGCGCGGATGCGTTTCTCCAGCAGGTCGGCGTGGCCGGCCTTGACCGCGCGCTCGGCCCGGGCTTCGTCGAGGGTGGCACCCTCCGTATAGGCGAGGTCCATCAGCTCCTGCTTCTTCATGCTCTGCTTCGCCGATTCGAAGAACGTGTAGGCGAGCACTCCGAGGATCAGGAAGGTGCCTTCAACCATCATGATCACGCCCGCCGTGCTCTGGTCCTGAACCGCCGAGAGTCCCCATTTCAGGTGGCCCGCGTCGTAGTTGTTGTAGAGCGTGACCTGGGTCCACATCAGGATGTTGCCGAGGATCGCCGCCGTGAAACGCACCACGACGACATAGACGACCTTCCATCCCGATCCGAACCACGTCGGGGTCGGCAACGGCCCGAAGACGGGCATCCACATCAGCATGCCGAAGCTCAGGAAGAGACCGTGCTCGAGGCCGTGGAGCACCGCCCCGCCGTAGGCCGCGTCGTACATCACCGGGATGTGCCAGAAGAACAGGTTTATCGCCCAGAGCGGAAAGGCGATGAACGGGTTCGCCAGCACCTGAAGCCGGTTGAAGAAGGGGATTGCGAGGATCGGCTGGAGGATCGAGCGGGTCAGCCCGAGGACCAGGAAGAGCGAGGCGATGTCCCCGATCACCAGGTGCTCGATCATGTGGGCGATCACCAGCTCCTCGGCGAGGTAACCCCAGGGGCTGAACAGCACGAAGGACGCGAGGAAGAGGCCGGTGCCGAAACAGATCTGGCGCCACATCGGGACCGGTCGTCCGGCCCAGGAGAGGGTCATCGCCCGGTGCCAGTAGAAGACCACGGCGGCGGTCAGCGGGATCAGTTCGAGGCCCGCGACGACGGCGGGACCAAGCTCGGCCAGGGCCTGTGTGAAAAGCGAAGTCACGGCCTTTCAGAGTAGCGGTGGAGCCAACTCGCCGGAATGACCGCTTGGGCGCTGGTAGGTTGGACATTCCATGGAAGGTCTCGCCTGAAACGTTCCCCTTTCCCGTCGATCGGAAGCTACGGCTTCCTGTCGGATTGCCATACGTCCGCACTCATCGCTCCCGATGGTGCGGTCGAGTGGCTCTGCGTGCCGCGATTCGACTCGCCGTCGGTCTTCGGCGCGATCCTCGACCGCTCCGCGGGCCAGTTCCGCTTCGCGCCGAAAGGGATCATGGCTCCGCTCAGCCGGCGGTATGAGCCGGGAACACTGGTACTGGAGACAACCTGGTCCACTGAAAAGGGCTGGGTGATCATCCGCGACTCGCTCACGATCGCCGAATGGAGTGACTCCGGTGACGGCGACGAAGCGGAGGGGATCAACCACGAAGCCGACCTCTCACTGGTGCGGGTCGCTGAATGCATCGAAGGCGAAGTCGACATCGAAATGATCTGCAACCCGCGGTTCCAGTACGGGAAGGACGCCGCGATCTGGCAGACAGGCGAGTTCGGCGAGGCGACCGCCCAGGGCGACCGCTGCGGGACCAAGTTGTTCCTCGCCACCGACCTCGACTTCGACTTGGGGTCGGGCAAGGCAGAGGGATCGATCCACCTGAAGGAAGGGGACAGGGCTTTCTGTTCGCTGTCGTGGGGCGAAGGCATCGACTCGCACCCCAGGAGCGCGCCCGAATCGATCGAGCGGATCAACACCACGCAGCAGTACTGGCGCGAGTGGCTGGTCCAGGGCAGCTTCCCCGACCACCCCTGGCGGGCTTACCTGCAGCGTTCGGCGCTTGTGCTCAAGGGGCTGATCTACGAGCCGACCGGCGCGATGCTCGCCGCGCCGACAACCTCCCTGCCCGAGACTCCGGGCGGCGGGCGCAACTGGGACTACCGCTACAGCTGGATCCGCGACTCGACTTTCGCCCTCTGGTCGCTCCACTCACTGGGATTCGATCTGGAAGCGCGGGCCTTCATGAAGTTCGTGCGCGACCGGGTCGAGGAAACCGAGGACGACGACCTCCAGATCATGTACGGGATCGGCGGGGAGCACGACCTCACCTAGAGCACGCTCGACCACCTCTCGGGATACGACGGCGCCAAGCCGGTGCGGATCGGCAACGGCGCCTTCGACCAGCACCAGCACGACGTCTGGGGCGCGCTCCTGGACGCGGTCTACGTGCATCGTCTCGCCCTGGCCGACCACGCAACCGAAGCCGACATGGAGCTGATCCGCCGGCTCGCCCAGGCCGCGATCGATGCCTGGCCGACTCCCGACCAGGGGATATGGGAAGCCCGCGGCGAGCCGCAGCATTATGTTTCTTCGAAGCTGATGATCTGGGTCGCGGTCGACCGGGCCGCACGCATGGCGCACCAGTACGGCAATAAGGACCAGGCCGAAGAATGGGACCGGATCGCCGCCTCCGTCAAAGAAGAGATCATCGAAAAAGGTGCGCGGGACGGGGTCTTCCGCCAGCACTACGACACCGACGCGCTCGACGCCTCGGTGCTGCTGATGCCACTGGTCCGCTTCCTGCCGCCCGACGACGAGCGCATCAAGGCGACCGTGCTGGCGGTGCGCGAGGGCCTCGACGACCAGGGATTGATCCTCCGCTACATCACGGATGAAACCGACGACGGCCTGCACGGCAAAGAGGGCACCTTCCTGATCTGCTCCTTCTGGATGGTCTCCGCCCTGTCGGAGATCGGCGAGATTGACGAGGCGCGGAGACTCTGCGAGCGGCTGATCACCGCCGCCGAGCCGCTCGAGCTCTTCGCCGAGGAGATCGAGGCCTCGAGCAACCGCCACCTCGGCAACTTCCCCCAGGCCTTCACCCACCTCGCCCTGATCAACGCGGTCTCCCACGTGATCAAGGACGAGCAGTCTGATCGCACCCCCGGTCAGCGCACCGCGGTCTTCTCCGAAATGCGGGACTGACTTCCCGGTGTCCGCCGAAGATCAGAGCGAAGACCCCGGGTTCGACCCGGACCTGATCCGGGCGAACATCGCCGCGGTTGAGGGTCGGATCACCGCAGCCTGCGAGGCGGCGGGGCGGTCGCCGGATTCGGTGCGGCTGCTGCTGGCGACCAAAACCCAGCCCGCGGGAGCGGTCCGGGTGGCGATCGAGGCCGGCGAGACGCTGGTGGCGGAGAATCGGGTTCAGGAGGTCCGGCCGAAGTACGAAGCCCTGGAGGACCTCGAGTACGAGCGCCACTTCATCGGCCACCTGCAGTCGAACAAGATCAACGCCCTGATCCCCTACGTCAGCTGCATCCAGACCCTCGACCGGATGTCATTGGCCTTGAAGCTGCAGAAGAAACTCGAGTCCGAAGGCCGGCAGCTGGAGGTCCTGCTCCAGGCCAACACCTCAGGTGAGGCGAGCAAGTCGGGCGTCGCGCCGGAGGACTTGCCCGGGTTCGCGGCGGAGGTCGGCAAACTCGACGCATTGAAGGTTCGCGGCCTGATGACGATCGGCCTGT
Source organism: Thermoleophilia bacterium (assembly GCA_016650125.1). Lineage (GTDB taxonomy): Bacteria > Actinomycetota > Thermoleophilia > Solirubrobacterales > 70-9 > 67-14. The sequence goes on along the minus strand of JAENWT010000003.1, from coordinate 200,676 downwards.
TCACCGAGGACCTCGAACTCGCCCGGCCCAGCCTGACGCGCCTGAGGGAGCTGCAGGGTCAGGTGCGGGAACTCAACCTCGACGGGGTCGGGATGGACGAGCTCTCGATGGGCATGAGCGGCGACCTCGAGGTCGCGGTGGAAGAAGGTTCGACGATCGTGCGGGTCGGCACCGCGATCTTCGGCGCCCGGCCGGCAGCCGGATAAGAACGACTTAACACCGGGTTCGCGATCAATACGAACCCGGTGTTAGATCAGTTCCTTCCCTTCGTCAGACCCTCAGGTCAGACTCTCGGGGTTCCACGCCCCGCAACGTACGGCCAGACCAGGAGGACCAGGCCGACCAGGATGCAGATGACCCCGACCACCGGAATGATGTTCAGGACCACAAGGACGATTCCAATGACTATGAGAAGTAGCGATAGTGGTAGTGGCATGGGGTTGAGGTACCCGGGAACCCGACCATCAAACCGGTGGCAAACGTTTTTCCATTGGAGTCAAGTGGCGGCGCGGGCCAGGTAGTAGCCGGCGGCGGCCGCGCCGATGCCGGCGAGGACCGACACCGCGATGTAGACGAAGGCGCGGCCGGGCTCCCCTCCTTCGAGATCGGCGAAGGCCTGAGCCGAGAACGTGGAGAAGGTCGTAAAACCGCCGAGGAAACCGACTCCGAGGGCGTTCCGGGTCTGGTCAGTAAGCCAGTCTCCGGAGACCACCAGGAGCACCCCGAGGAAGAAGGAGCCGACCACGTTGATGCCGACCGTCATCCAGGGCAGCGCGTCGCCGTGGACCATTGAAGAGAGGCCGTAACGGGCCAGGACTCCGGTCCCGCCGGCCACGAATACGAGCAGGACGGTCATTGGGACCGATTATGCCCGCCCGGGCGGTCGTCCTACTCGAGTTCGAGTTCGTAGAGCGCGTGGGGCAGGCCGACGTGGTCCACCTCGCGCGTGAACTCGAGGCCGATCTTCTCCATCACCCCGCGGGATGCGACGTTGTCGACCAGGGCGAGGGAAACCACCTTGGCCAGTCCGATCTTCCGAGCGACTTCGATCGCACTGATGCCGGCCTCGCTCGCCAGCCCCTGGCGCTGGAACTCCGGCAGGATCGCCCAGGGCAGCTCGACCGCCTCCCGGCCCTCGACCCGGGTCCAGGCGAGGCCCGCCCGCCCGGCGAACTCCCCGGTCTCCCGGTCGACCAGCGCCCACGGCCCGAAGCCGTGGATCTGCCAGTGGCTGCGATCGTGGCGCAGCAGCCGTTCGAGATCCGCGGGCGCGAAAGGCTCGAGCGGTGCCGGCCGCAGCCAGCGCTCGACCGTGGGATCCATGAAGAGGCGTTCGTAGTTCGACCCCGAGCTCTTTGGCGGCCGGGTGCAGAAGAGCCGGGCGGTCGCGGTCTCGACCGGACCGACCATGCCGGACAGGTCAGCCAGCGGTGTCCCCGGTACCGCCGGTGGCGAGCAACTCTGCCGACTGCTTGCGCACCTTCGACTTGACCAGCGGCGACCAGCCGAGCAAAAGCCCCGTGGTGCCGAGTGCCATGCGCGACCAGCGCCAGAAGTCGAAACTGTCGGCGTGGTCGATGATCAGCCCGTCCTGGAACCGGAAGGTGGCGTCGATCTCGTTGGTCACCGGGCGGCCGGTGGTGGCGAAGGTGTAATCGGCGGTCCAGTGAGCGGTCCCGTTGGTTTCATTGGCCTGGTGGTCGCCCAGCTTGATGCGCAGGTCGTCGGAGCGGGTCAGCAGAGTGCGCCACATCTTCATCACTTCCGGACCGTTCAGGTCCTGGAAGACAGGGTCGTAAAAATGCACGTCCGCGTGGCAGCAGGAGGCCATGCTCGCGCCGTCACCGGTGGCGAACCCTCCGTAGAAACGCTCGATCACCTGCGTGTTACCGCTCTCTCCACTCACGGGCTGATCCTATTCTTTAGTCAGGACCGGCTGCGCTGGGTCGCGTCCCTTACTTCGCCGATCAGTTCCTCGAGCACGTCTTCCAGCGCGACCACGCCGAGCGTCTTGCTGTCGTCGCCGATCACGCGGGCCAGGTGGGCCCCCGAGCCCTGCATGGCCTCCAGTACGGATCGCAGCGGGTCCCGGACGCGCACCGTCGGCAGCGGCCGCACCCACGATTCAGCGATCGGCCTACTGCGGTGGATGTCCTCGAACTCGAGCGCATCCTTCAGGTGCAGGTAGCCGATCATCTGGCCGTCGCGGGAGACGGGGAACCGCGAGAAGCCGGTCCGCCCCGCGATCTCTTCGACTTCGGCCGGGGTCACGGTGACCGGCACCGTCTCGATGATGTCCATCGGCAGCAGGACCGAGCCCGCGTCCCGCTCTTCGAACTCGAGTGCCCCGGCGAGCAGGTGGCTTTCGTGGGCGTCGAGCATTCCTTCGCGCCGCGAGTGCTCGACCAGCCCGGCGACCTCGTCGCGGGTGAAAGCGCTCGCCACTTCGGACTTCGGCTCGATCCGGATCAGCCGCAGGACGACCCGGGTCAACCAGTTCAGCAGGGCGATCGCCGGGTAGAGCACCCGCACGACGACCGTCAGCGGCAGGGCCAGCGCCAGCGCGGAACGATCCGGGCCGGCAAGCGCGATGTTCTTCGGCACGATCTCGCCGAGGATCACGTGGAGCGAGCCGACGATGCCGAGGGCGATGACCAGGGAGACCGGGTGGACAAGCGCCCCCGGCAAGCCGAGGGACTCGAAGGGCGCTTCGAGACTGTGGGCGATTGCCGGCTCGGCCAGGGCGCCAAGGCCCAGGGTGCAGAGCGTGATGCCGAGCTGGGCGCCGGCCATCATCAGGGTGACGTTCTCCATCGCGCCGATCGCGACGCGGGCCAGCCGTCCTCCGGCTTCGGCCTGGGGCTCGACCACCGAGCGGCGGGCCGAGATCAGGGCGAACTCGGCCCCGACGAAGAAGGCGTTGGCGAGCAGCAGGAGCAGCGAGATCAGCAGGGCGCCGGCCGGACTCATTCGCCGTCCCCCCCGTCTTCGGTCTCGAGCCGCAACATGCGCACGCGGTCAACCCGCAGCCCGTCCATACGCAGCACGGTCAGCTCGACTTCAGGATCCGGACCCTCACCCTCTTCGGTGGCGGTGACGGTGACAGTGTCTCCGCGTCCGGGGACCCGGCCCAGCTCCATCGCGATCAGGCCGGCGACGGTTTCGTAGTCTTCGTCCTCCGCCAACTGGATCCCGGTCTTCTCCTCGATCTCGTCCGGCCGCAGCAGGCCGGAGAGGCCCCAGATCCCCTCACTGATCGGGCGGACGGGCTCCTCTCGGGGATCGTGCTCGTCGCGGACCTCGCCGACGATCTCCTCAATCAGGTCTTCAAGCGTCACGATGCCGTCGAAGCTGCCGAACTCATCGACGACGACCGCGATCTGCAGTCCCTGCTTGCGCAATTCTGTAAGCAGCGGATCGAGCTCGACGGTCGACGGGACAAGGACGGGGTCGGCCATGACATCCCGCACCAGCACGTTCTCGCGCTGGTCGTAGGGCACCGCAACCGCGTGCTTCACGTGCACGATGCCTTCCACCTCTTCTGACCCTTCGCGGATCACAGGGAACCTCGAGCGGCCGCTCTCCCGGGCCGCTTCGATCACCTTGACAACCGGCTCGTCCGGGGCCAGGGTCTCCACCCTCACCCGGGGCGTCATCGCGTCGTCGGCCCGGCGCTCGCCGAACTCGATCGACTTCTCGACCAGGGTCGCGGTCGGCAGCCCCAGCGTTCCCTGCTCGGCCGAACGGCGGACCAGCGAGCTCAGCTCCTCCGGCGAACGCGCCGAGGCGAGCTCTTCCTGGGGCTCGATGCCGATCAGCCGGAGGATCGCGTTGGCGGAGCCGTTGGCCAGGCGGACGAACGGCCGGAAGACCCGGCTGAACCCGCGCTGGAACCCCTGGACCGCGCGAGCCGTCTCCATCGGGCGGGCGATCGCCAGGTTCTGGGGCACCAGTTCGCCGAAGATCATGGTCAGTCCGTTGGCGAGGATGAACGCGATCGCGAGAGAGATGCCCCGGACCGCCCCTTCGCTGACGCCGACCGATTCCAGCGGTCCGTCAAGCAGACCGGCAAGGGCCGGCTCGGCCATGAAGCCGATGATCAGGTTGGTGACCGTGATCCCGAGCTGCGCCGCCGAGAGGTGGGTCGAAAGGCTGCGCAGAGCGAGGGCCACGCCCCTGGCCTTGCGGTCGCCGCCCTCTGCCTCCTTGTCGACCGCCGACCGGTCGACCGTGACGAACGAGAATTCGGCAGCCACAAACGCGCCACACGCAAGGATCAGCGCGGCGGAAGCCAGCACGAGCAGGAGCTCGACCATTAGGAGAGCGCCCCCCGACCTGAAGTCAAGGTGCGCTCGGGACTAGATGGGTCGTCGTCCATCCACGGTTCCGTGAGCGATCATCAAGTCGCAACTATATATATCGCAGCGAGTTACCATTATTCGGTGCCCCGTCTTCTGAAATCGGCCTGCTTCGCCGCTCTGGCCCTCGCCGGATGCCTGCTTCTGGCGGCATCCCCGGCCGCCGCGGCGACGCCCAACCTCGAAGTTGACGGCAACCGTATCCGGGACGTCAAGACGGGTAACGAGTTTATCCCCCGCGGGGTCAACTGGCCGAGTTTCGAGTACGCCTGCGTCCAGGGCTGGGGCTACGCGAATGAAGGTGCGAATCCGGACACCGCCCAGGCGATGCTCGACTGGAACATCAACACCGTGCGGATCCCGCTGAACCAGGACTGCTGGCTTGGCGACGACGGACTGCCCGACAATGAGGAGTACCCGGAGCCGCCTGACCTGACTGCCACCGGCTACCGCGACGCGGTCGGCGACTTCGTCGACGACCTGACCGACGCCGGCCTCGTTGTGGTCCTCGACCTCCACTGGACTGGCCAGGACGGCACCGTCGCCGACGGGCTGCGCCCGATGGCGGACAATCGTTCCGACGATTTCTGGGCATCGGCCGCCAATCGCTTCAAGACCAATGACGCAGTGATCTTCGACCTCTTCAACGAGCCCCACTCACGGTGGGATCCAGTCGCCCACGACTGGGCGTTCCTCCAGTCCTGGAGCTGCTGGCGAGGGGGAGGCTGCGAGGCGCCGGACCAGGCTGACACCGACTTGCCCGTAACCGGCGCGAAGTACACGACCGTCGGCATGGGAACCCTCCTGGCCGCGGTCCGTGGCACCGGCGCCAGCCAGCCGGTCATCCTCAGCGGACTCGACTACGCGAACGACCTGTCCAAGTGGAGCGAGCGGGCCCCGGCAGACGACCAGTTGATCGCCGGTTTCCACAACTACCCCGGTCAGGACTGCGACGATGCGGCCTGCTGGGTCGGCGAGATCGAAACGGTCGCGGCCGAGCATCCGGTGATCACGGCCGAGTTCGGCCAGAGCGACTGCCAGGCGGACCACATCGAGCGGTATATGAAGTGGGCGGACGTCCGGGGTATCGGATACCTCGCCTGGGCCTGGTGGGTCCTGCCGGAGGAAGGCTGCACCAATTACGCCCTGATCACCGACCTGAACGGCACGCCGACCCCCACCTATGGCGCCCACTTCCGCGAGCACCTCGAGGACCCGGCCACCCCGCCGGACGACCAGCCGCCGGAGATCCTGCCGGAGCTGCCGCGCCCCGCCAATCGCGCGGACGCCGGTCTGAAGATCGTCTCGGCCAAGGTCCGGGGTGGTCAGCTGAAGGCGCGGTTGAAGGTCAGGCCGATCGCGGGCAAGCCGGTCAGCGCCCGAATCGAGTTCTTCCGCGGCAAGAAGAAGCGGAAGATCAGTCTGAAGGTCAAGATCCGAAGAGGCATCGGAACGATCAAACGCAAGCTTCCGCCGAAGGCGAAACCGCACCGCCTCGTCGCCCGTTATCCCGGCGACAAGCTTCTGCTCCCCGACAAAACGCGATTCAGCCTGAAAAGCTCAAGGCATGCCCGACCCCCAGCCCCCTGAGCCAGTACGCGAGGACCTTGCCGAACTCAACCGCCGCCGCGACCTGACCGAGGACGCGGCGCGGCCCGATGCCGTCGAGAAGCGCCACGGACTAGGCGGCCGGACCGCGAGGGAGAACCTCGACGACCTGATCGACGAAGGCACCTTCGTCGAGTACGGCCGTTACGCCGTGGCAGCCCAGCGCGGCCGACGGGAGATGCAGGACCTGATCGAACGCACACCGGGCGACGGAATAATCGGCGGGACCGCCCGGATCAATGGCGAGACCTTCGGGCTCTCAAGTGCCTGCGCGGTCCTTTCGTATGACTACACCGTGCTGGCCGGCACGCAGGGCGCGGTCGGGCACCTGAAGAAGGACCGGCTTTTCGAACTGATCGAGCGCATGAAGCTGCCGACCGTGTTTTTCGCCGAAGGCGGCGGTGGCCGCCCGGGAGACACCGACTACCCCGCCGTCTCCGCCCTCCACGTGCGGGCGTTCGCGCTCTGGGCGGCGCTTTCCGGCGTGGTGCCGCGGATCGCCATCGTGGCCGGACGCTGCTTCGCCGGCAACGCGGTGATCGCCGGTTGTTCCGACCTGATCGTCGCCACGAAGAACAGCTCACTCGGCATGGGTGGCCCGGCGATGATCGAAGGCGGCGGCCTCGGCACCGTTCATCCGGATGAAGTCGGCCCGATCGACATGCAGACGGCCAACGGCGTGGTCGACGTCACTGTCGAAGACGAAGCCGAAGCAGTTGCCGTCACCCGAAAGCTGCTCGCGTTCTTCCAGGGCGACCTCCCGCCGTGGGACACGACGCCGGGTGCCGCACCCGACCAGGAAGCGTTGCGCGAAGTGATCCCCGAACGCCGGCGGCGTGCCTACGATGTGAATCCGCTGATCGAGATGCTCGCCGACGTCGACTCGACGGTGTTCCTGAGGCCGGTGTTCGCTCCCGACATGGTGACCGCTTGCCGGATCGATGGTCGGGCAATTGGCGTGATCGCCAACAACCCGATGCACATGGCCGGCGCGATCACCAGCGATGGAGCCGACAAAGCCTCCCGGTTCATGCAGCTCTGTGACGCCTTCGGGCTGCCGATCCTTTCCCTGGTCGACACCCCCGGGATGATGGTCGGACCCGAGGCCGAGAAGACCGGCCTGGTCCGCCACTGCTCGCGCCTGCTGGTCACCGGTGCCGCTCTGAAGGTGCCTTTCGTCGCGGTGATCCTCCGGCGCGGCTACGGCCTCGGCGCCCAGGCGATGGTCGCCGGCAGCCTCCACGAACCCCTCCTTACGGTCGCCTGGCCCGGAGCCGAGCTCGGACCGATGGGCCTCGAAGGTGCGGTTCGCCTAGGTATGCGCAAGGAACTGGAAAAGATCGAAGACGACGCCGAGCGTGAGAAGACCGTCCGCGAGCTGACCGAGATGGCGCTCGAGAACGCCAAAGCCCTGAACGCGGCGACACTCTTCGAGATTGACGACGTGATCGATCCGGCCGATACCAGGCGGGTGGTCAGCGCAACCTTCGCCGCTGCCGATTCAGGACGCGAGCCTCCGGGCCCAGTCCGCTTCATCGACACCTGGTAGCCGCCAAAAGACGTTCTGGCCGCGGTTTCCTATCCATGCCACGGGAAACCGCGGCCAAAGGGGCTTGCTCAGCTTGAAGTTACGTTTTCTTTGATCTGGCGTCTCGAAGGCTTGACCAGTAGGGCGGCGACCAGGAAGCAGAGCGCTCCGAGGAAAGTGCCGAGGTTGACCCACTCGGCACTCAGCGGATTGCCCCCGCCCGGTGCGATGTAGGCGGCGATCGCCGAGGCGCCGAAGAGGCTCGATCCAGCCATGCCGAGCCACGTACTCCACCAGTTGCGGGCATCCGGGTCCCAGAGACTCTGAGTGTGGGTGGTGGCGGCGACAGCAAATGATGCCGAAACGAGGAAGCAGATCGATCCGAGCGCATCCGGGCGCCAGACCGAGTGCTGGTACTGGGCGGCACCCGAGTCGAGGAAAAGCGCCACGAAAGTCGAGACATTGAAGTAGAGCGTGCCGACGAACTGGATCCCGGCCGACCACCAGTCATCCCAGTCCGACTTCGACTTCCAGGCGCCGCGCTGCCAGCGGCCGGTCAGGCGGAACTGGATGAACCCGGCGAGCGTAAAGAAGATCGAACCGACGAAGAAGGTGATGTTGCAGGCGACCTCTCCCACCAGGGCGAGATAGCCCGGGCAGGCGCCGATCGCGAAGCAGAGCGAACCGATCGCGAAGCCGAGCGATTCACGCCGAAGGCGAAGTAGGCGATTCAACGCGAGATCACCGGGGCATCGTATATGCGATCCCGAATTCCGGTGCCCCTCGAAAGCTTCGGCCGGAGACGACTCACACTGCGCCTCCGCGGCGGCTGACACACTGGTCCAATGGCCCAGCCAGAGATGATCGAAATTCACGGACAGCCGGTGACCTACCACCGTGCCGGAGAGGGACCGCCCCTGGTCCTGATCCACGGAATCACTTCGAGTTCTCGCACCTGGAAGAGCGTGATGCCACGCCTCGCCGAGAAATACGACGTGATCGCACCGGACCTTCTCGGACACGGCAGGTCGGCCAAGCCGAAGGGTGACTATTCGCTCGGCGCCTACGCCAGCGGAATCCGCGACCTGCTGGTCGCGCTCGAGGTCCCGAAGGCGACGATCGTCGGCCACTCCCTCGGCGGCGGCATCGCACTCCAGTACGCGTACCAGTTCCCGGATCGCGTCGGACGCCTGGTCCTGGTCGACACCGGCGGCATCGACAAGGAAGTGAACCTGGTGCTGCGAGCCGCCACCCTGCCAGGAGCCGAGTTCGTCCTGCCGGTCATGTTCGCGGGTCCCCTTCACGACGCCGGGCTGAAACTGCGCCGCCTGCTGACCATGGTCGGAATTCAGCCGAGTGCCGACGTCCAGGGCGTGTCCGAAGGATTCTCCTCACTGACCGAAGCCGACGCCCGGCGCGCCTTCCTCAACACGGTGCGTTCGGTGATCGACCCCACCGGCCAGAAGGTCACCGCCAAGGACCGGCTCTACCTGTCCGCCGACATCCCCTCGCTGATCGTCTGGGGCGAGCGAGACCGCATCATCCCGTCGAGCCACGGGCAGCTCGCGCACGAGCTGATGCCCGGCAGCCAGCTGGAAATCTTCCCCGGAGCCGGACACTTCCCTTTCAACGCCGACCCCGACCGTTTCATCAAGGTGCTGACCGAGTTCATCGAGAGCACCGAACCGGCCGACCTCGACGAAGCCGAAATTCGACGCCTGCTGAACGAGAACGGCAGGAAGACTTCTGCCGCCGCAAAGAAAGCCGCCAAGAAGACGTCGGACGCCGGCAAATGAGCGACCCCGTCGAAACGACGGACGAGACCGCCGAGATGGTCGTGACCGCACTCGAGGACTACCAGCAGCTTTCGATTGCAGTGGTCACCAACAACGCTGACGACCCCGAAGCGGCGATCAAGGGCCTGGTCGCGCTCCACCTGAACTGGACCGAGGACAACCGCGAGACCGCGAAGCTGGTTGCCCGTCACCGGAACGCGGCGGCGGCCGGCCCTCTCGGCGAGAGGCTGATGGCGAGCAATCGTGAATTTTTCGCTTCGATGAGGACCTGGATCGACCGGCAGTCCGAATCCGGTCGCCTGCCGCCGATCTCCTTCAACCTGATGCACGCGGTGACTTTCGCCCCGACTCAGGAAGTTGCCAAGCTCTCGCTCGCCGGCCGGCTCAAGAAGCCTTTGCCTGAATATGCAGAAGCGCTGGGCGATGCGGCCTGGGCCGGACTACTGGCCCTGCCCGAGCGGCGCCGCGACCCGGTCGGGCAGTAACCGCCGCCAGCTCCGGGCGGCCGAAAGTGTCAGGCTGGCAGGTAGGTCCTGGCGCTCCGGCACTCGTTCTCGAGTGACGCGCGCATGCGCAGGAGCAGGCCCGCATCTTCGGGGTCGAGCACGCGGCCGGTGTCCTTGTTGACCAGGTTGTTGACCTGGTCGGGGTCCCGGGTCATGTCATAGAGCTCGTACTGCGGTTCTTCCCGGCCGTCGGGGTCGAAATAGACGGCGTACATCGATTCGGCCGAGCGCACCGCGCGGATGTGGTTCGGCGGCGGGGCCACGTCGGTGAAGGCGCTGGCCGCCTGATGGTCGTCGTAGGTGAAAAGGATTTCTTCCCGGACTGATTCGGAGGTGCCGTCCAGCACCGGGGTCAGGTCCTTGCCGCGGATGCCGTCGCCGGAGGTGTCCACGCCGGCGAACGCCGCCATGGTCGGCAAGACGTCGCAGAGCGAGACTGGCGCGGCGCTTGTCTTCGCTTCGGGGAAGAGCACCGGATTGGAGACGATCAGCGGCACGTTGATCGTCTCGTCGTACGCATTGAAGGCTTTCTGGCGCTGACCACCGTGGGACATGCCCAGCTCGCCATGGTCCGAGGTCTTGATGATCACGGTCTTCGAGCACAGAGATTCCGGATCGTCCGGATCGCCCAGTGCGTCGACGACCCGCTTGACCTTCTCGTCGACGAGCCGATGGAGGTGGGCGTAGAAGCGGCAGTAGTCGAGCCTCTGGTCAGCGTCCAGCACGCCGAGGTAACTCGACTGGCCGACCTTCATCATCTTGTGGACGTGAGGCTTGCTGGCGAGGTTCTCGTCGACTGAAGGAGGCAATTCGATCTGGTCGAGGTCCTCCCAGGCGCTCGGTTTGTAACCGCCCTGCGCGAAGGTGGACGGGAAGGCGAGCACGTCGTGCGGGTTGACCAGGGACACGATCAGTGCCCAGGGTTCGGGCGGTGGATCGCTCAGGAACTCTTCGGCCTGCCGCGCAAAGTCCTCGTCGAAGCCCTCTTCAGACTTGCCCGACTGATTGCCGCCACCGAAGCTCGACGGCTCGGTGTTTTCGCCTGCATCCGGCGGGATCCAGCCTTCGAATCCATAAAGCTCCTGAACGCGGTCGCCGTCTTCGGGCTCCCACTCGTCGCCGGCCGGCTGGCTCAGGTGCCACTTGCCCTTGAGTACCGTGCGGTACCCGGCCCGGGCGAGGATCCTCGCCAGGTTCGGAGTCTTCGGATCGAGATTCTTCTCACCCTTGCCACCGTTCGGCCTGCGAACGGCGTTCTTCAACACGGTGGTCAACGCCCTCCGGGGCGAAGTCTCACCGATGCGCGCAGATTCGATGACGTTACGGATGGTCGCCGGAGCGTTCTTCAGATCCGGCATGAAGCCGCCCCGGGTCAGGGTAAGGTCCACCCCGTGCTCGGCCGGCCACTTGCCGGTGAAGAGCGAAGCCCGGCTCGGCGAGCACATGCAGGAAGCGGTACATGCCTCGGTGAAGGTGACCCCGGTTCGGGAAAGTTCGACGTCCGTCGGCACCAGATCCGCAAGCCAGTCGGGATCTTCAGGCCAGTGACGGGGCTGACGCTGCTGGTCGGTGAGGATCAGCAGAAGGTTCGGCGGCTGCTTCGGCTTCGCCTTGTCCTTCTTTTCCTTCTTTTCGGACTTGCTCATTTATACGGGCAGCCGTGCGACTCGAAGGCCTTTTTGCTCGTGTAATCGCCCTTCGGGTAGTAGTCACCCATCGACTCTTCAGCGTTGAAGGGACTTGAGACATCGAAGATCGACTTGTGAAAGCTCTGGCTCGGCAGCACGTTCCGGGTGAGCAGGAGTCCAACGTCGGTGCGGCCGGCGCCATCACCCTCGGGATCCGCCGGCAGCCAGGCGACGTCGCACTCCCGTTTCGCGTTCTTCGGACGCAGCCCGGCCTTGGCGAAAGCGATCACGTACTTGCGCTTCTTTCCTTTGACCGGGATCTGCTCGTCGAAGCGGCAGCGGTAGGTCTTCGTCGTGGTCAGCGCCTGGATGCCGCACATGTCCCACTCGACCAGCTGTCCGCTCTTCATCTTCTTCTGCCCGTTCAGCGTCTTCGGGGTGGTCGGCATGCGACCGCGGAGCGCCAGTACCTCCCCGAACTTGAAGCTGTAGGCCCCGGTCATGTACCGGGCGTCGTTGTTGTTGTACTGAGTACCTTCTTCGACCGGATTCCTGGCCCAGGCCGCCTGCTGGTCTTCCGGCGTGCCGTAGGCCGAGAACGCATTCGGAAGGTTGAAGAACTTGCGAAACTGGAATCCGGGCAGCGCCGGATTCGTCTCCGGGTCCTTGCCCGCCGTATGGACGAGGCTCTGGTAGATCGCGTTCGGCATCAGGTTGCTCCCATATTCGTGGATCGAGTTGAGCTCGTCACAAAGGGCCTGCCCTTCGAGGCGCCTGCCGTCGGCCAGGGTCAGGACGGGCTTTGGCACGCCGGTGCCGCCGGAGAGGCTGCGGCCGCGGTCAGGCACGTAGACCCGGTAGAGGATGTCCTGGTGCGATCCCTCGATCGGCGCTGCGTAAAGCGTGTTCCTGGCCGTCTGGGACGGCTTGGCCTCGCCACGTACCTTGATTTCATAGCTGCGGTTCCTGGCACTCCGGTTCTTGCCGGGCCGTGAAGGGTTGATCGATCCGGCATTCGGCTTGATCTGCGAGTCGTTGAGCGAGCTGGCCGACACGCCGCCGGCCTCGTAGGCATTGAAGGATGAGTACCGCGCATGCGGATAGCTCCCCTTGAGCGTCAGGACGGCGCCGGGAGGCGTCGCGAACTTGGCTCCCCAGTATGTGATCTCGGTGCCCGGATAAGCGACGTTGGTCTTCGGGTTCGAGGCCGAGAAAGGGCCGGTCCAGAAGCAGCCGGCGGTCGGCAGGTCCTTCGGGTTGTAACCGGTCGGAGAGTCCGCGGCCATGGCAACGCCTTGAAAGGACATCAGCGCCAGACCCGTCATCAATATCAGCCATCTTATTGTCACCGTGTTAATAAACCTACCATCGCTTCGAAGTTGCTCTCTGGTTCAGACGTCGGGTGACTCCCGCGCGCTGAGAAAGGCGAGGACCGCGCCGGCGACCAGGAACAGCGCACAGGTCGCGAGATCTTGAGAGTGCTCTGGCGGCCTGCCGATCTTCGAATCGAGACTCCCCGCGTAGAGCCCGGCGAAGATGCTGCCGACGATCGCCACGCCGAGGACTCCCCCGACTTGACGCCCGAGCTGGTTGACGTCGGAGGCATCGCCCGCTTTGTCCACTCCGAGGTCGTTCAACACCACCGTCGTAGCAGGCGTGATCGTGACGCCGTTCGCGAGTCCGAAGATCCCCACGCCTAACGCCACCTGGATGACCGGGGGGTTTGTTCAGCCGGCCGGGCAGCCGAGCGGCAAGGGGGCCCCGCGATTCGGGTCCTTCGGATCGTTGATCTTCAGGTAACCCTTCTTGTAGGCCATGACGCCGAACTTCGGGCAGGGCCGGAGCTTGGAGAGGGTCAGGGTCATCGCCTTGTTCTCCTTCGGGCCACACGAAGCGCAGTCGGCAATGAAGCGTCCGCGGCCGACGGTCCTGTTCGAGCCCCAGTTCGACCACTTGATCTTCTTGAGGTACGGGCCGGAGTTGGCCGTGAGGAATACGCGGGTCGGCTTGACCTTGGGCTCCGCAGTGAGATTGAAGAGCGCTGTCTTCTTGAATTCATGGTTGCCGGCGCCGGCAGTCGCTCCGAGGGAAGCGAGTGAAGCCAGGGCAAGCACGGATATGAGGGAAGTTCTGAGGGTGTTTTTCACCGGGTCAACCTACCCCACCGGACCAGCTGGTCCCGAAGCACCGCTAACAGGTTTCTGCCTCTTGTGGTAAACCGTCAGCGTGATCAAAAGAAAGGTGAGCTGACGTGAGCGACTCCGATGAGACCCCGGGCGAACCCCTCGAACACGTGACTGGCGGCTGCATGTGTGGCGCGGTGAAATTCGAAGTGACCGCCCCCCTGCTCGGCGCCGCGCGGTGCTACTGCAAGCGCTGCCAGCGTCGCACCGGCACCGCGTTTTCCCAGACCGGCCTGACCCAGCCCGGCACCTTCCGGATCACCGAGGGCGAAGAGCACGTGAAGATGTACGAACCGGGCGATGGCGGCTGGAACAAAGGCTTCTGCGCGGAATGCGGTAGCCACCTGCTGACCAGAAATGCCGAGAATCCGGATCTGCTCGCGATCAGGATGGGCGCCCTCGACCAGGATCCGCAGGTTCCCGTCCGGGCCCACCAGTTCGTTAAGTACGTGGCACCCTGGTACGACATCCCCGAGGACGGTCTGCCGCGCTTCGAAGAGCGCATGTCCTACGAGTAGTGGCGAGCCATACGCCGGAAGCGATTTATGCCCTTTTGACCGTCGGCCATGAAGAGGCGGTTCAACCGCACGGTGAAGCTGCGGTCCCCGGCCAGCCGGGCGAGCGCGGCATCGCGCCGGGCCGGATCGACCTGGACCAGTGGCGTCGTCTGACCCGCCCCGCAAAGCCTGATCCGGAGCTAAAGCCCGCTCAGTACATATAGGATCCCTCCCCATGCCGACGCCCAAAATTCCCCGCGACCCCGACAACGACTACAGCGCCGAGGCGGCTGCCGCCCGCCGTGAGTTCGCCGCCGCGCAATCGGGTTCGAGCCTTGACCACGTCGGATCGTTCTCGGTTGACCCGGCGACGCTGCCCGGCAACATCGAAAGCTTCACCGGGGTGGCCCAGGTGCCGATCGGCCTGGCCGGTCCCCTGCTGGTCGATGGCGAGCATGCCCAGGGCGATTTCTACGTGCCCATGGCGACAACCGAAGGGACCCTGCTCGCCTCCTACAACCGCGGGATGAAGCTTCTTCGCGCGGCCGGCGGGGTGAAGGTGACGGTTGTCGACGAGGCGATGCAGCGCGCCCCGGCGTTCCTGTTCGGATCCGCCCGTGAAGCCCGTGACTTCGTCGGCTGGCTGGATGCCCACTTCGACGAGATCCGCGCCGCCGCCGAATCGACCACCGGCACCGGCAAGCTGCGGGACATCCAGCGGTTCGTCGTCAGCCGATTCGTCTACACGCGATTCAACTACACCACCGGCGACGCGGCCGGCCAGAACATGACCAGCAAAGCGACCTGGGCTGCGTGCGAGTGGATCAAAGGCGAATACGACGAGCTGTCCGACTACATGCTCGAGGCCCAGCTCGCGACCGACAAGAAGCATTCCCACATGAACACGCTTCACACCCGGGGCAAACGGGTCGTCGCCGAGGCCCTGATCCCCGACGCCCTCCTGCGTGAGCACATGCGGGTGACCAGCAAGCAGGTTTACCGGACGCGTCAGATCGGCACGATCGGGGGCATTCTCGCCGGCACTGCGGCCAACGCCGCCCACCCGGCCAACGGCATCGCCGCGATGTACATCGCCACCGGCCAGGACGCCGGCAACGTGGCCGAATCCCAGGCCGCCATTGCATACGTCGAGTTGCGCGAGAACGACGACTACTACTACTCGCTCACCCTGCCGTCCCTGATCGTCGCGACCCACGGCGGTGGCACCGGCCTCGCCACCCAACGCGAATGCCTCGAACTGCTCGGCTGCTTCGGTTCCGGCAAGGCCCATAAGTTCGCCGAGATCGTCGCTGCGACCGTGGTCTGCGGTGAGCTCTCGCTCGGATCGGCCGTGGTCGCCGACGAGTTCGTCGCCGCCCACGACAAGCTCGGCCGCAACCGCTGAGGCGTGACCGGCGTCCCGGTCTAGTGCTCAGGCCCCGAGGCGTTCGCGCACATCACCCTCGGCCAGGGCGGTCTCTCCCAGCCGTGTGACGTTGTAGGTCTTGGCGTTGCCGCTGCCGAAGTTCCGGCCGTCCACCAGGCCCGCCGTGTCGAGGATGCCGAGGGCTTCGATGGTCGGGCCGAAGACCGGTTGGGTGTACTTGACCTTGGTCGAGAAGTCCCTCAGCAGCCAGCCGGCGACCTGCAGGGCACCCTGCTGGTGACCCGACTTGATCTGCAGCCCGTCCGGACCGAAGGCCTGCATCACTTCCGCGGCGAGATCCTGGACCGGCAGCGCGGCCAGCCGGTCGGACTCGGCCTGGGCCGCCGCCTTCTTTGCTTCCTTTTCGACGCCGCCTCCGAAAAGGCCCATCAGGCCGCCCCGGTGGCACCTGACCCGCACCGCTCGAAACCGAAGTCCTGAGCGTAAGCCTGCGCCTCGACGTTGAGCTTCGCGATCTCCTGGGTGCTGTCGGTGATTCCGGCAATGTCTTCGTCACGCAATGAATCGGACATCGACTGCGTGAGTTCTTCGGTCTTTTCGGCGTTGGCCACGTAGGAATCCAGAGCATCCTGGTCGGCACCTTCGACCTGGATGTCGGCAAGCGCTTCGTTTCGAACCTGGGTCAGTTCGACAATTTGGTCGAGTTCGTCAGCCGCTCCGGCCAAGTCCCCGGAGCTGATGGCTTTGGTGTAGCTCTTCTCGATCGGCCCAAGGCCATCACTCGCGTCCTGACAGGCCTGGTCGCCCTGCGCGATCGCGTCCGCCATGGAAAGGGTCGCAGCGTCATCCGAACCGGTCGAGTCGCTGTCGGAATCCGAACCACCGCACGCAATGACGAAGACACTCAGAAGTCCCGCAACAACAACCGCAACTGTTTTCATTTTTCTCCCGGATTCTCGGATGGACTGACCGCCACAACCTACTCTTATTTCGCAAATCGATCGTTTGATTCTAGCCGTCCTAACCGGGTGGGAACATGGGTTCGTGACTGCCGGACCGACGATCATGCACGCCGATCTCGACGCCTTCTACGCGTCGGTCGAGCAGCGCGACAACCCGGAACTCCGTGACCGCCCGGTGATCGTCGGCGGCGGCGTTGTGCTCGCCTGCAGTTACGAGGCCAAGGCCCGGGGAGTCCGTACCGCGATGAACGGAGGGGCCGCGAAGCGTGCCTGCCCGGAGGCGATCGTCGTCCCACCGAGGATGGAGGCCTACACCGAGGCCAGCCGGGCCGTTTACGAGGTTTTCGCCGACACTTCGCCGCTGGTCGAAGCCCTGTCGATCGACGAAGCGTTCCTCGACGTGGCCGGCCTGGAACACATCTCCGGAACGCCGCGGGAAGTCGCCGTAAAACTGCGCCGCGAGGTGCTGGAAAAGGTCGGCCTGCCGATCTCGGTCGGCCTGGCCCGCACCAAGTTCCTGGCCAAGGTGGCGAGCGGAGCCAGCAAGCCCGACGGCCTGCTCGTGGTCGAGAAGGAAGGCGAGACGGCCTTTCTGCACCCGCTGCCGATCGAACGGCTCTGGGGCGTCGGCAAGGTCACCTCGGAAAAGCTCCATTCGATGGGCATCAGGACGGTCGGTGAGATCGCTGCGTGCCGGGAAGAGAGCCTGGTCGCGGCGCTCGGGCCATCGGCCGGCCTGCGCCTGCTCGACCTCGCGAACAACCAGGACCCGCGACGGGTGACGCCGCGGGATCCTCGCAGCTCGGTCGGTGCCCAGAGCGCCTTCCGGCTCGGCTCGAGGTCTGCCCAGGAACTCGACAGCCTGGCCGCCGCCCTGGTCGACCGGACCGCCCGTCGCCTGCGCACCGCGGAGCGGGTCTGCCGCACGGTCAGCGTCGGTTTCCGATTCGGCGACTTCTCGCGGGCGAGTCGCTCCCATTCCTTCCGGGGCACGACCGCCCAGACCGACACCATCCTGACCGCCGTCCGGGAGCTGATCGCCTCGGCCCGGCCGCTGATCGAGAGCAAGGGCATGACGCTACTCAGCGTCTCCCTCGAAAACCTCGAGGAGACTGACACCGTCCAGATGGAATTCGCCTTCGACGACGGCGAATCGGCCGCGCTCGACGCCGCTATCGACGAGGTGCGAGAGCGTTTCGGTGCCGGCGCGATCACCCGGGCGTCGCTGGTCGACGGCGAAGGCGGACTGACCGTGCCGATGCTGCCCGACTGATCAAGGCCCGGAATAGTGCTGGAACCGGTCCGGTGTTCGCCGGTCCGAGGGCCATAGGGCCGCCAGACCGACCCCGAGCATGATCACTGCCCCGATGACCATGGTCCAGATCGAGATCGTCACGAGCAGGGAGGTTCCGACGCTCCAGGCACCGTCGACGGCGGGCCGGACCGAGTCGTCGGAAGCGAGCCAGTCGACCACCGGCTGCTCGGCCATACCTCGCAGGATCAGCGCCATCGCCCCGGCGGCGACCAGGCCGAAGCCGGACGCGAGGACGATCAGGCGGCGGTAGAAGCCGGCCAGAAGGATCGCAGCACCGAAGAACACGATGACGAGGATGCCCAGTATGAACAGCAGCGCGCGCGTGACCCTCACCGCGTCGCGGGCGGTCGAGACCCGGTTCCCTTCGACGACCGTCAGCCGGGCGACGTCGGGTGGGATTTGCGCCGTGATGTCATCAGCGAAGCCGAGCTGGGCACTCATGGCGGTGACGAACGGGTTGAGGTTGAGCGTCACCTTTGCGTCCCGGCCCGAAAGTTCGCCGCTGCTGTCCAGGTCATTGATCAGGGCCTCATGCGCAGTCCGGTTGGACTCAGACCAGATCTGCTTGAACCGGGGCACGTTGAACGCTTTCAGCACCTCGATCGACACTTCCCGACGAAGTCTTTCGGGTGTGGTGTCGGGCAAGTCCCGGAGTTGCGCCGGCAGTTCGCTGCGGACGTCGCCTCCGATGTTGATGCTGTCGAACAGCTCGTCGGAGATGTACTGCGCCAGCTCGACCTGCACTTCCGGGTTCTCGAGGACCCTGTCGCTCGTGTTCACCCAGCTGTCAGTGTCGAGGGCCTGGCGATTTGCCCAGACCGAGAAGATCAGGGCGACCACCAGCAGGCTGCCCACGAAGACCAGCCCGGCCGCGATTGCTGGATGGCCGGGCTTCAATCCGCGGGAAACTCGCGCAGCGTCCGGCGGCGAAGGATCTCGACCCCGGCGGCGACGATCTTCGGGCGGCCGGACTTCCGGGACCCTCCTGATCCTTCTTCTTTCGCGCTCACCGACTCATCCTATGCGGGAATCGCTGGTGCAACATCTAGGATCTGGTTCTCGCATGAGCACAAACGTCACCGCACTCTTCCTGATCGCTCGCCGGCCAGATAATCCCGATTGCCTACATCGTCTGGTCACTCTGGCTGGTCGCGATCGGCATCGCGCTGCTGGTCTGATCCGGTTTCGCGGGGCAGCGTCCGGGTACTCTCCCGATAACCGGGCTCCACATGAACCCCTAAAAAGGAGTGACGATGAGCGACCGCAAGACTGACGAAGCAAAAGGCCGTGTCAAGGAAGCAGCCGGATCCCTGACCGGTGACGACGAACTGAAGAACGAAGGAAAGGTCGATCGGGCCGCCGCCTCGGTGAAGGAAAAGGCCGAGAACGCCGCCGACTCGGTCAAGGACAAGCTGACCGGCAAGGACTGACCTGCCGGAAGTTTGCTCAGGGAGACGGCCGCGCTGCGTCCCCCAACCGAGTGCCGAAATCATTCAGCGACGATACAGCCAGCCAACAGCAAGCGCGTCAGTCTTCCTTGAAGACCCAGCCGATGAAATGGAAGGTATATCCGTCCGCCGTCAGCCCGGTCTCGTGACGGTTGATATTGATGAGGAATGGTCCGCCCTGTTGGCCGGCCTTGCCGGGGTCGGTCCCGCTGTAGACCTTGGATTCCTTCGCGTCGATCTGCCCGGATGTGACGTAGTAAATTCGGGCGGCTTCACTGGTCAGATAGCCGACCAATCCATAGTTCTTGGTCGGAAACATCGCCTCGGCCGTCAACTCGACCTTTTCGCCGACGGAAGTCGTCGGCCACCGGATGAAAGCGTTTCTGCCTGAGAAGATGCCCCCGTCGGAGACGCGGTTCGCGACACCTTCACAAGTCCCCGCAACCTCAGCGAAATCCGGCTGCTCCTGTTTGCCGGAACCCCCGAGGAAACAGCGGTTTTTCTTCGGATTCGCGGCGGGATAGGCCGACAGCTGCAGTTCCTGACGGACCCAGGTGCCGCCGAGCCCAAGGCCGAAGCTCCTGGCCCGAAGGAAGGCGGAACCACTTCGCTTGCCCTTGACTGCGCTCGCCGCGTGCCGGCCCGGCCAATTGAGCCCCTTGCAGAGCCGGGACTTCCCGGCCTTCTTCGAGGTGACCATTTTCCCGTCCAGGTTCACCGTCGCCCCCTTGACCGGATTGCCACGGGTGCCACGAACGTGACCGCTGAAGCACGTCACCTTGCCCGCCGGGATGTTCCTGGCCGGTGTCACCCGCAGCTTGAGGCCGGCCGCTCCGGCTCCGTCAGCAGCGATTGAAAGCAGCAGGCAAATCAATCCGGATACCAGGAGAGTTGCGGCCACCTGCCACCGGCCAGGCACCAGAACTGAGTTTGTCGTTGCCTTCATGAGGGTCCCTGACGGGATGGCTTTCGAACCCTGGGGCGGTTGCGGCCATCATCCGCCTGCTGCCTTTCCTCGGCAAGTCAGACAAGCTGAACTGAGCAAGGACCTGGTGCCGAGTTCAGTTGCCGGGTCCCCCCTCCGCCCCTAGAATGGGCCCTTGTTGGACCACGGGGGAGAATGCATGGCAGCTTGCACGCGCGGCGGGTGCCGCGCGGTCTATGGGCGCGCGGCACGGGCGGCCAAGGAGCCTTCGGCGGAGGCCGATTGGCCCCCGGCCCCCGTCGCTACCTCTTCACCTTCCACCTGAACTTGACCGGCCTGCCCTTGTTGCCGAGGTCGTCAATCGCCCGGACCTGGAAGGTGTGCCTGCCCGGCTTCACCTTGATCTTCAAAGGACTCTTGCACTTCTTGAACTTCTTGAAATCGAGCTTGCAATCGAAGCCGGCGGCATCGGATGAAAGCGCCTTGAACTTGAACTTCGCCTTGCGCTTCGACGTCTTCTTCTTTGGGTGCTTGGAGATCTTCGAATTCGGGCCGATGGTGTCGACGGTGAAGTTTCGAGAAGCCGGACTCGCGTCGGTGTTCCCAGTCGGGTCGCTGGCCTCGACCGAGAAGGTGTGGGAGCCGTCGGAGAGGACGGCAAGCGTCTTCGGGGAGGTGCAGGCGTTGAACGAGCCCTCGTCGAGCTTGCACTGGAAGGTCGAGCCGGGCTCGGTCGCCGAGAAGTTGAGGGTCGGCGTCGAGTCTTTGGTGCGCGAGCCGTCGGCCGGGCCCGAGGTAATCGTCGTGTTGGGCGCGGTTGTGTCGGCTGACGAGGCCGCCCCCAGCTCGAACGCACCGATATCGCAGGGCCCTGCCGTGCCACTGCGGGAAAGGCCCCGCTGGTCGGTGGCCTCGCAATCCGATCCCGCGTCAAGCGCCGCGCTTCCGGGGCCGATTGCCTCCGTCTGTGTGGGTCCGCCGTTGTCCTGTAGCGGGCCGAGCATGGGGTCGTCGAAGACGTTTCCGTTACCTGCCGCAAAGCAGGGATAGGTATCGCCGAATGTGTCGAAGCCGAGATTGTTGCCGAGCGAGGTGGGGGGTGTGCCGCCGCAGTTGCCGCTCGTAAGCGGCTCGGCGACGATTGTGTTCTTGACCGTCATGTCGGCGGCGGAAGACGCGTTGTACAGGTTGCCGCCGTCGCCTGCCTGCGAGCTGGCGATGTTCTGGGAGATCGTGTCGTTGCGCAGCGTCAGGCTGTCCTCCGAGTAGATGCCGCCACCTTGCCCGCCGGGGGTGATCTCGCCGTTGTTGGTAACGGTGGTGTTTGTCAGCGTCGCAGAGCCGACGTTGAGGATGCCGGCGCCCTGGGCGTGCGCTACGGCGCCGCCACTGACATAGGCGTGCGCCGTGTTGTCGCTCACCGTGCTCTGGTCGATTCTTAGTGTGCCGGCGGTGCGGTTGTAGATGCCGGCGGCTTCTGCGTCAGCATCGTGGTCGGCCACCGTCTCGGTGGCGCTTGCCCGATTGCCGCTCACGGTGCTCTTGTTGAGCGTCAGCGTGCCCCCGTTGTAGATGCCGGCGCCAAAGACGCACGTGGAGCCGCCGCTGTTGTCGGTGGCGGTTGCGTGGTTGCCGCTCACCACCATGCGATCGAGGGTCAACGTGCCGAAGTTGAGAATCCCGCCGCCCGCTTCGCTCGCGCTCGAGCACCCCGTTGCTACCACGGATCCGCCTGCGGCCGCGAGCCCGGAGATTGAGACGGTCTTGCCCGAGGCGATGTTGAAAACCCGATAGAGCGAGTTGCCGCTCACAGTTAGCTGCGACGCGCCTGGTCCTTGGATGCTCACATCTCCGGTGATCTGATCAAGCGCGCTCTCCAGTGTGATCGTGCTGGGGTTGGGGAGCTGGAACTGGATCGTGTCCGTGCCCGATCCCGGGGTGACGCAGCCATTCGAGGCCAGATTGGTGTTCGCCGCTTTGATCGCGTCACGAAGCGTGCACTGGGTGCCAGGGGCATCGGTGGCCGTGTCTACCGTGATCGTAGCGGCGCTCGCCGGGCCGGGCCAGAGAAGAAGCGCCCCCACAAGGAGAGGCAGCAAGGCAGCCGCAAGTCGAATCGTTCGACGCACGAAACCGGGCTGGCGCGCTTGTGCCGTGGGAATGATCTGGTTGTCTCCTGCGGGCGTGTCGGAGGCCAGCGGATGAACGAATGGCCTGTGCGAAACGACTCTACTCCCTTCCCTTTTCAGTACCGGCACAGAACCGCGCCAGACCACCACCCTCGGCAGCCGGCCCCGACTCAACCCCGATATCCCATGGCGGTCGAGCGGCCCTCGGCCAGCGCGGAAGCAGGCAACCACTGCCTTGCATAAGTCAAGGCCAAGATCAGCAGCGGGAGCGCCCTCAAGGCCAAGACCAAGACGACTCGGCTGAAGCTATCTGCGTGCGGCTGAGGCTGGCGCCTCGCGAGTCTCAGCCCGATCGCCTAGGCAACCAACCACAGGGTCCCTGATGGGATGGCTTTCGAACCATGAGGCCGTTGAGTCCATCTTGAGTCTCAAGGCCGTCGTGCGCTGGCGGAACTGATGACTGACCTCCCGACCGACCTGTGTGCCTATCGGCGATGACCTGAGATCAGTAGCGCGTGCGTGATCCCGGCCGCTGCGCGAGACCCGGCAGCGATCGCGACGGCCGCGCTCGGCGCCGGCTCGGCCACGTCGCCGGCCGCCCACACCCGCGGCACGTTCGTCCGGCCCCACCCATCCACGGCGACGGTCCCGGCCTTCGTGCGCTCGAGACCCGAGGTCGTCAAGCAGCGACGAACGTGGCTCAGGCACAGCCCGGATGAACAGGCCAGCGCGCGGCAGCTCACTACCGTCCGCGAACAGCACCGCATGCAGTCATCGCTCCTTGACGCGCAAGCTTCTCACCGTCCCTTCGATGAGGGGTAAAGCAACTCAATGACGACGCTCTAGCCGTCTTAGGAGGCGTCGCGCCCAGCGCAGCGCTTATTTCCTGGCGGTGAAGCGAATCGGGCCGGAGTCGCAATTGGCGCGAATGGGGATGTCGTCGAATTCCCCCGTGTAACCGATCACGAAGCTGCCGGTTGCGCGCAGAAATCCGGTGACCCTGGTCCCGGCCAGCGTTCCCTTCAATTCGGTAATCGTGTACCCGTCCGCCGTGTCGACGCGGTCCTTGACAGAGAACTGACCCGCTCGAAGTCGAAGGCTGTCGAAGAAGACCCGCTCGTTGCGGTCGGGGCCGCTGTCACATGCGAGCCTTAGCTCCGACTTGAACCTCTCGACATATCCCGTTTCAATCAGTGAAAACGAGACATCCCGGCCCTTTGAGGTCGAGCCGTCATAGGCCCCTACCTGATAGGGGGAGAAGGCCCCGGCCCGTGCAACCAGCCTGAGGGTTCCGGTGTCGCAGTGCTGCCCCGAAACCGGGTTATCGATGGTCTGGCGATACAAGAAAACCACCCGCCGCCCAGCGATGAAGCGCCCCCTGCCGCGCTGTTTCTGTGCACCACCGGAGCTTGGGAAGTTGATGGTGTTGGCAAACGAGAACCGGCCGTTGCGAATTCGCAGGTTGCGAGGCACGGAGGTCGACCCCGTCAGCAGGCGGCCGTTGCATCTCGTTTTGAAGTTGAGGAAGGTCGACTGCACCTTCGTGCCTGCCACATTCACCTGTAGGGCGAAGTTGTCCCCTCCGTCATAGGACCCGCCCTTAACGGGCGCTGCGGCACCGGCCTCGGTGGGTCGGAGGCCGAGCGTTATGAGGCACAGGCTCACGGCGGTGAGCAGGGCCACGAAAGCAGGGCCTAGGGAGGATGTCCGAGTGAGATTCGACATGGTCGCATCATAAGGCATCGGAGACGCTTGGCTCGCTGCATGCCGCCGCCGGATCTGTCGAAATTCTGGGGTCGCCCCCCGAGCCGAGGACCCAAAAGGACCGGCATGGATGTCCCCGATAGGAGATCCACTTAAGAAATCTCCATATGGGTCCGGGAACGCGGAGCCTCTTCTCTGAGGCCGAATCAGTACCCGATTAGTACCCGAGGAAGTGGTCATGAATCAGCTCCATCCGCCTAAAGGGCGTGACAGAGCCGATTCCGCCTTAGGTCCCTGATTGGATGGCTTTCGAACCAGGAAGCCGTCAACGCGATCCTCCGGCTGAAGGGCGGCCGGTCGACGACTGCTCAGACAAACCGTCCTGAGTCGGCCACTTGATCAGCCGCCGTAGTTCCTCCCGGCTAAGACCGGTCGTCTTGAGGATGCTGTGAAGCGTGCCCCGCTTGATTGGCCTGTTGCCGTGGACCGGGGACAGGTAACGCATCCGGAATCTCGGGGTGCCGCAGCACGTGATGACTGCCGCGGATGCGCTTGACGTACCAGCCCTGCCGCTCGAGTGCCCGAATCAGCTGCTTGCCAGAAACGGTCGGGAGTGACTCACTCACCCGCCGACTGCAACCTGCTTACGTTGCACCGTTGGCAGCGGCAAGCCATCTTCTTCCATCACCTCGATGTAGAGCTCGATCGCCTCTTTGGCCATCTTCAAGGCCTCGTCGACAGTCTCGCCCTGGGTCGCCACGCTCGGCAGCTCCGGCACGACCACGCTGTAGCCACCCTCTTTCTCAGGGATCAAGACGATTTCGTATTCGCGCGGTTTGCTCATGCCTTCAGGATACGCCGTCGCTCGAAGGACTTGCAAGGGCACACTCAACGAGCCTTCCGCGATCGGCGGCGGGCGGCTCCGCGCGGAATCGAAGCCTGGCTCGATGCGTTTGCTGATGCAGCCTCGCTCTGTGGCTCCACTCTACGCACGATGGTTCGAGTGAGGCAAATCTCTCCCCTGTTTGAAAAAGGGCGATTTGCCGCATGGCTATTGGGATTCCGGGACTTTGGGTCCCTGGTGGGATGGCTTTCGAACCCCCGGGTCGTCCGGGCAATCCTCCGGCTCGGCGATTCCTTGCCCTAGGCGGCGACGGGGAGAACACCGCTCTCCATCACCCCAGTCTCGCAAGGACCGGCCCCGTCTTCGGGCCGGGGCGACAGGGTCATTAAGCCAGCGTCGGGGCGGCGGCCGTGATCGCCTCGATCTCCTCGACGGCTCGATCGTGTTCATGGTCGACGTCGATCGCCGCGGCGATTCGCATCGCTCCTGCCCGGTACACCGGATCGTCGAGTACCTTCATCAGGGCTCGCTCGATCGATTTGGCGCGCGCGCCCGGCCGCAGCCTCAGGCCGGCCCCAGCCGCGGCCACTCGCTCGGCCGTGTCCGGTTGGTCGCGGCCGACCGGCAGACAGACGAGGGGAACGCCCTGCGCGAGCGCCTTGATGACCGTGCCGTGACCGGCGTGAGTCACGACCGCGGCAGCATGAGGAAGGACGGCCGAATGCGGCGCCGATGCGACGATCGTCACGTTGGGCGGCGCCTGAAGTCCATCACCGTCGAAACTGGGTCCGGTGGTGACCAGGCCGCGAACGCGGAGTCGGCCGAGGGCTTCGACCACGCGGCGAATCATCGGATCCTGACCTTGCGTTGTCGTACTCAGCGAGACGAGAACCAGCGGATCGGTGCCCCGCGGCTCATTCCAGTCGCGGACCCATCCCGGATCGTCCAGCCGCGGGCCGCAATAGCGGACGTGTGCAGGCACTCGCTCCCCGCCGCCGAGCTCGAATGCGGCGGAGGTCAGCACCAGCACCCGGTCTGGACGTTCGAGCATCGCGAAGACAGAGGACACGGAGGGCAGGTCGTAGCCGTTGCGGAGCGCGTTCAGCTCGGTTAGGCGCTTGTCCCACAGGCGGCTCCCCATTCTGCGAACGATCCGATCGCGGAGCTGCCCGAAGCGGTCGTGTCGCGGCCCCAGACCGATGCCGAACGGCGGCACGCCTGGCACCTCCCCCGGGTAGATGTTCGGAACCAGCGTTATGTTGGGCAAACCCGCGGCCTCGGCCGCGACCTGCGATCCCATCAGCAGCGCCTCAGAGATGACGGCGTCGGCGGGCTCGCGACGTAGCTCCCCGCACGTGTCGCGGGCGAACTGCGGCGCGGGACCGACGATCAGGCGGTCGCGCAGGCGTGCAGTAGCGCCCATGGGTGTGCGCGCCTCGAAATCGCGAACAAACTCGGTACTGGCGTCTCGCGAGGACCGCTGCGGCGCCGTTGCCCAAGGGAGGTGACGTGCGCCAGTCGCAAGCACGTCCTCACGGAGGGTTGGGTCGGCCATCACGCGAACGTCGTGGCCGCGGCGGGCCAGGGCGGCCGCAACGCTGAGGACCGGCGGCGAGTTGCCTCCCCCGTCCCAGAGGGTGAAGAGGAAACGGCTCATCGTCGAGCTGTCCGTTGACCGAGCAGCGCTTCGACGGTCTCACGCATCGCCGCCTGGGCGGCGCGCCGGCTGAGCCCCTGCTCGCGACGTAGGATCTTCCAGGTCAGCACGTCGGTTGCCGCAACAAACATGGCCGTTCGACGGTCTCGCTCGATTCCCGACGCATGCGGAAGCGCTGCCGCGAAAACGCGCTGAACCCACGCGCGATGCACTTTGCGGCCGTGGGAGAGCAGGGCAGTCAGCTCATCAACCCGTCCCTCGAGAGTGATCATCCGGACGATCGAGTCCCCGATCTCCTCGTACTCATCGAAGATCATGGCGACGGCTCCGTCCGCATCGCCCCCCGCGATCTCGTCGCGCCTGGGGTCGAAGCGTTCGCCGATACGCTCGGCGACGGCCGCCAGGAGCTTCGCCTTCGACCCGAAGTGATTGACCACCGTCTGAGTGGCAACATCGGCCTCTCTGGCCACGTCGCGGAGGGTCACCTCGTCGTACCAACCGTGGCGGTAGAGGCTCTCGGCGGCTTCGAGTATGCGCTCGCCCGTACGTTCGCGCGCGTGGGCTCGCTGAGCCTGATGATAGGGACGGCTTACTTTCATTAGTACGAGACTATATCGAAAAGAGCCGCAGAAGATTGAGACACGAGGCTACGACATGGCTGCTGTGCTCTCGAAGGTGCGCGAGCGTAGCCCAAGATCCGCATCACCCTGGGCGGTGTGCTTCTCCCGATGACCCTCATGGCTACTTGGCTGGCAGCGCTGCGCACGCGCGGGCCCGCATCAGTCACGTGCCTAATTCTGCTGCCCGATCGTGCTTCGCAGGGCATCAGCCACCGGGTCTCACCGCCAAGCAACCAACCGGAAGGTCCCTGATTGGATGGCTTTCGAACCAGGTAGCCATCCGGGCGATCCTCCGGCTCAGAGATTCTCAATGCCCTAATCGCGACGGCGAGACGCCCTAGCGATCATCCCTTCTGCGCTTCCGCTTTGACGCGAAGGGGGCAGCGGTGGAGATCGTCGTGGCCGTTCCCCCTTCGGATCGAAGGCGGGCATGAGCACACCGCTAGGCCCAGCACCCGCGAAGCGCGAGATCCGCGTAGTAACTTCTACACATCCATCCGGGGAGTCCCAGCCGGGGCTGAGAGGGCGCACCGAGCGCCGACCCGCCGAACCTGATCCGGGTCGTTCCGGCGAAGGGAACCAGATGTCCTACCGATCCGCCTTCCCGTCGACGTTAGCTGCCGGACGCAGATGCACCTTGCTCGCCAAGAGTCATCTCCCCTGAGATGGAGCGTGTTGCCGAGCGCGAGGAACTGATGCCGGACCTGATCCGCGAGGAGGTGGCTCGGGGGCGGATGATCATCCCGGCCAATGTCCACCACTCAGCGCTCGACCCCATGGCGATCGGCCTGATGGCACGGGTCAAGATCAACGCAAGTATCGGCAACTCACCGACGACCTCGTCCCTGGACGAAGAGGTCGACAAGATGCGCCTGTCCGAGCGCTGGGGCGCCGATACCGTCATGGATCTCTCCACCGGCAAGCGCATCGTCGAGACAAGACAAGCGATCCTCGACGTTGCTCGGGGTCATCGTGCACCTCAGCGCCAGGCGCTCGGTGGATCTCGACCTCACCGTGGTCATGGCTGCTGCCTGCGTCGTCGGCGCACTCGCCGGGGTCCGGCTCGCCACCCACGTGCCGCAGCAGGTGCTCGGGAGGGCATTCGCCGGTCTGGTCGTCGCAGTTGCCGCCTAACCTGCCCGTCAGCGCTTTTTTCCTGGGCGGTCCGCCCAGCTCATAGATCCTCGAACCAAAGGAGATCGATCATGCATAACGTCAACGTCGACGCACTCGAGCAGACGGTTGCTCGAATGGAGTCCGACCCCGACGCAGCCGTTCAACAGGTGAGCTTCGACGGTCAGTGGCAAACCGCAGAGGGCCGACCGCAGTTTCGAGCCACGATTCCTGTGCCCAATGGCAAGCCAGTCGTGTTTGAGGCCGACTTCCCACCGCCGATGGGCGGCACCGGGTCAGCGCCGAACCCCCTGGCCTATTGCTTCTGGGGCGGGTTGGCCTGCTACGCCATGACCTACGCCCAGGAGGCCGCGCGCCAAGGGGTGGAGCTCCGTGCGCTGAAAGCCCGCGCCGAGGCCGAGGTTGACGTGAGCCGTGCGCTCGGGGTCACCGAAAACGCCCCCGTGCAAAGCATCGGTTGGTACCTGGAGGTCGAGGCAGACGCGTCGCGCGAGAAGCTCGACGAGCTCAAGCGAATCGCTGACGACCATTGTCCGGGCGTCTACTGCCTCCGCAACCCGGTCGAGTTGACGACCCATCTCGTCGCATGAGCGCCGTACTCCCACTAATCGCGCAGTTCGGCTCCGACAATGGCCACATGGGCGGCGACTGGGGTTGGCTCGCCGTGGGCGCAATGGTCGTGATGATGGGCGGCATGGGCTACATGATGTGGTCGATGATGCGCAGGCCGAAGGATCAGGGTGGAGATGGGGGCACCCGAGGATCCGATCGCGCTACTGAGGAGGCGCTACGCCGCCGGCGAGCTGAGCACGGAGGAGTTTCGAGAGAGCCTCAAGGCGATCGAGGAGACGCAACGATGACCGTGCCGGGCGTTGCGCCGACCTCGCGCGCCGACGTTCCCCGCTGGATACCGACGATGTTTCGTGCCGCCGGCGTCACCAACTGGCTGATCGCCGAGCCGGCGATGGTCGCGCCGCGGTGGAGCGCGGAGATGCTCGGCTCGCCGGCCCCGCATCCGCTTCATGTTCCAGGAGATCGCCGCCGATCCGCTCGGCAAGCGCGCGCTGATCCGATACGGCTGGGCCGAGAAGCTCGTCTCGGCGACCGCGACCACCATCGGCTACCGGGCGGGCGACGCGCCCCGCTCGGTGCTCGCGCTGATTACGATCGCCGACTGGGCGATGATCCTGCCGTTCGCCTATGCCAAGCACAGGCTCGACGCCATCGCCGAGGCGCCGCAGAAGGTGGTTACCGTCGAAGGTGCCGGGTCCGCCTTCTGCGGCCCTCACCCCTGCGGCGGGTCGTTATCCCGTTCTGCTCTCCGTGAGCACTGCTCCACCTCTGTCTTCAGCCGCTCGACGGACTCGCGCAGGATCTGCTGGTTGAGCTTTCGTGCGATATGCCCGGGGACCCAAGCGCCTGGGTCGATCCCGACCTTGAAGGTGACCTTGGTCTCCCCGCTCGCGGCCTCCTCCATCAGCCACTCTCCGGCGAAGTCCTTGAAGTCTCCTTCGAGGTACACGCCGGTGATTCGCCGCGGCTCCTCATAACTGTGTCGCAACGTGTACTTCATCATCTTGACGATCGCGTCAACCTCGAAGGCGACGTCCTTGGGTCGGCCCTGCCCATCTCGTGACAACACCCTGCAGGCGCGTAGCCCGACCTGCCACACGGGCATGCCGATGCAATCGATCAGAACGTCGAAGCAACGCCGCGGACGCGCGAGGACGACGACGCTGGTATCTGCTTCATGCCACCCCATCGTGTGTCGGCCAACGTACATGTCCTACGTGCTGTCGGCGTAGTGCATGAGCGCGGCAGCTCGTTCCAGGTCGCTTCCCAACCGACAGGTGTTCGAGAGTGCGGAATGAGCGGACTTGAAACTGTCCACCGGAACGGGTCAGGTCTACCCACGGCGAGAACCCCCAGTAGCCACAGCCCCCATTTGGGAACGTGGACCGTCACGGGTCGACTCTATCCCGCTTTGGATGACCCCGGTTGCGGGGAGTTGGACCGAGGAGGATCCGGAGGCCGGCATCCGAACGCGCGTTGACGGTGGGGAGTCTCATGGTGTGCGGCGCGGATGGGACCCGCTGAACGGGTGGCCGGGGGGCGCGAGGCCGGCGCTAGTACCCCGTGGAGTACCCCAGCACGCCCATGCATCTATGTATGCGTACCGGAAACCCATGGATGCTCGGTACGACGGAGGGTGAGCGACGGGGATCGAACCCGCGACCACCTGGACCACAACCAGGAGCTCTACCTAACTGAGCTACGCCCACCGCGAGGAGACAAATCTACCGAGTCAAGGCTCGATCGGCGGCGGAGCGTTGGTGCTCGACCGGATCGCTCCGGCCGAGGCGACGACGACCAGGCCGATCGCGACGATCTCAATCGGAACCACGCCCTGGTCCAGAAGCAGGAAGCCGACGATCGCAGCGACCCCGGGCTCGATGCTCATCATCACTCCGAAGACATTCGAGGGCAGGCGCCGCATCGCTTCGAGTTCGAGCGAGAAGGGGATCGCCGAGCTCAGGATGCCGACGCTGATTCCGATCAGGATGACCGTCGGGTCGAGCAACTCCATGCCGCCGTCGATGATCCCCGTGGGGGCCGTCAGCACGGCCGCGATGGTCATCGCCACAGCCAGCCCCTTGCCTCCCGCGGCCTGCTGGCCGAGACGCGTACCGAGCATGATGTAGGCACCCCAGAAGAACGCTGCCACCAGCGCGAACGCGATACCCACGGGGTCAAGGTCATCTCCTCCGACGCCGCCGGTGAGCAGCAGGATGCCGGCTGCGGCGAGTCCGGCCCACAGCCAGTCGCGGCGCCGCGGTGAAGTGATCAGGGCCACCGTGAGAGGACCGAGGAACTCGAAGGTCACCGCCGTACCGAGCGGGATGCGGTCGATCGACTCGTAAAAGCAGAGATTGACTCCGGCCAGCGCGATCCCGAAGAGCAGCGTTACCTTGCGATCGCTTCTGGGGACCCTGAAGTCCGGGCGCCAGATCGCGACCAGAAGGACAGCCGAGACCAGGGCCCGCATGAATACGACTCCGGTCGCGCCGATATCCGAGAAGAGGTCGACCGCGATCGCCGAGCCGATCTGGATCGAAAGGATGGATCCGAGCACCATGGCCACCGCGGCCGGGGTCGGTGACTGGTCCTGAGTGGGCACGTCCACAGTCAAGCACCCGCCTCGACCTCCGTGCCGTGCCCCTCGGCCCGCCTCGAAAGGCGCGATAATCGCCTTATGGAAAAGCCCGCAGCGCCGACTCGTGACCAGTTCCCGCACATCCGCACCATCCCCACCAGGTGGAAGGACAACGACATCTACGGTCACGTCAACAACGTCGAGTACTACTCCTTCTTCGACACCGTGATCAACGCCTGGCTGATCGAAGAAGGCGGCCTCGACATCCACTCCGGCAGCTCGATCGGGGTCTGCGCCGAATCCGGCTGCCGGTTCCTCGCGTCGATCGCCTTCCCGGCACCGGTCGAGGCCGGACTGCGGGTCGGCCGGCTCGGCAACTCGAGCGTCAAGTACGAAATCGGCCTTTTCGACGCCGATGGCCAGGCACTGGCCGAGGGGCACTTCGTCCATGTCTTCGTCGACCGCGAGAGTCGCGAGCCGATGCCGATCCCGGATGCGATCCGAAGTTCGCTGGAAAGACTGGAAGGCCCGGCCTCATGAGAACCACAGCGACCGTTTTGCGCTCCATGGGCCACGAAACGCCGTTTGCCAAGTCGAGGCCGCTCGAACGGGTCGAACTCGAACTCGAACCGCCCCACCCCGGAGAGCTGCTGGTCAAAGTGCGCGCCGCGGGGCTCTGCCATTCCGACCTTTCGGTGATCACCGGGCAACGCCCGCGGGTGATGCCGATGGCGCTCGGCCACGAAGCTGCCGGCGAGGTCGTGGAGACGGGCTCTCCGGATTCCGCCTTCTCGGTCGGCGATCATGTGGTGCTTGCCTTCGTTCCGGCCTGCGGTGAGTGCTCTTTCTGCCTTCAGGGCCGGCCCGCACTCTGCGAAGCCGGCGCCGTGGCCAACAATGAAGGGACCCTCCTCGGAGGCCATCACCGGCTGCGCGACGACAATGGCGACTACGTTCACCATCACGTCGGTGTCTCGGCCTTCTCTGACCACATCGTGGTCTCCGAGCGATCGGCTGTCGTCGTGCCGGACGATCTGCCGTTCGAGATCGCCGCCCTCTTCGGTTGTGCCGTCCTGACCGGAGCCGGCGCGGTTCTCAACACTGCGGCCGAGGCGTTGCCGGCAGAGTCTTTCGGCGTGTTCGGACTGGGTGGCGTCGGGCTTGCCGCGTTGATCGCGGCCAAGTCCCAGGGTGCCTCCGAGATCGTCGCCGTCGACCGGGTGCCGGCGAAACTCGAGCTGGCCCTCGAACTCGGCGCGACCACCGCGATCGATGCCACTGAAGGCGACGTTGCGGCCCGCGTCAAGGAAGCGACCGGAGGCGGGGTCGAAGTCGCTGTGGAAACCGTGGGACACGAAGCCGTCCTGGCCGAGGCTTACGCGGCGACTAAACGAGGTGGCCTGACTGTGACCGCCGGCCTCCCCCACCCGGATGGCATCCTCGAGATCCAGGCCCTGTCGCTGGTCGCCGAGGAGCGCACCCTCAAAGGGTCGTACCTCGGTTCCTGTGTGCCGTCCCGGGACATCCCGCGGTTCATCGAGATGTACGAGTCCGGAATCCTGCCGGTCGATCGCCTGCTGAGCCACCGGCTGACACCGGACCAGATCAACGAAGGATTCGACCGCCTCGCGTCAGGCGAGGCGGTCCGGCAGGTAGTCCTCTTCGAAAACTGAGTACGCGAAATCCAGTTCCCTACGCCCAAGGGCCCTCGAGTGCCTAGGATCGTCCTGAATGGATTTGGGAAACGCTTGAAAATCTAGGAGGATTTTCTGATGAAAGCTAAGTTTCGTCCACTGCTTCTTGTTGCCTTGATGGTAATGATCATCCCTCTGGCCGGAGCCGATGATTCGTGCTCCGTCGAGGACGAAGAACCAACGGTTACAAAGAAATCGGACCAGAAGGACGGCAACGCCAATTCTGCCGGTCAGGAGAGCACCGACAGCGGAGAACCCGTTGCCAAGGTTGGCGACAGCCTAAGCCTCAAGGGAACAACCTACAAAGTGACGAAGGTCAGCACAGCAAAGTCCGTCGGGGACCAATACACCGGCGCTAAGGCTGACGGCATATTCGTCATTGTCGACCTGGATCTGACTAACGAAAAGAGCGAGCCAGCAACAATAATCGAGGATAATCTCAGGCTGATATCAGGGGGAAACGAGTATTCCACCTCCACTGACGCGATATTTGCCTATCCCGACCAGACGTTCCTGCTTGAAGAAATTCAGCCCGGTCTGACCAAGTCCGGAAAGCTCATTTACGACGTTCCGAAGAGTGCCCTCAACGGCGCCGTGCTTCAAGTGAGCGATTTGTTCTCAGACTCAACCGGCGATATAGAGCTCGGCCTCTAGATTCGCGGCTCCGAGCACCGCTCAACTTTTACCGTTGAGCGGTGCGCGGACACGCGTTACTTGATCTGCTTCTTCAGGAACGGGACCAGCGTCTTGATGAAGTCGTTCTTCGACGGCAGGGCGCTGAGCGGATCGATGTGGGCGTAGGTTTTGATCCGTTCGACCGTACGCACCTGACTATCGGGCACGTGCGACTGCTTCGCCAGTGAGCGGGTTGCCCTGGCGACCCGCCCGTCACCCAGTGAGGTGTCGAACGAGTACATCGGCAGCTTGACGCTGCTGCCCTTTGTGGCCTTGATTCCGAAGACCGCCTGAGCCGGGTTGTTGATGCCGTTGTTGATCGCCCCGGAATCGGCGCTGAGTCGGGCCGGGTGGTACCAGGAGGTTCCATCCATGCCGTCCTTCTCGGCGAACACCCGGGCGGCCCTGGTGGCCGTCCCCAGCTCGCCGTTCTGCCAGCCGCGTGGATCTCCGCTGGCCGCGAGCTGACCGATGTGGCTCTGAACCAGCTTCAGCGAATCCGGACCGGTGTCCGAGTCAACCGCGTATCCGTACTGGGCGAGGTTGGTGGCCGGAACCGGCGGCTTCAGGTTGGCCGGGATGATCGGAGAACTCTGGACGGTCGATGCCTCGTTTGGTTCGAGGACGGCGCTACTCGAGCCGGTTGCGTTGAAGACTCCGGCTGCCCACGGGAATGGCGGGACCAGCGTGATGAACGGTGAATCCTGCTCGGCAAGTGCGTCCAGGGTCGCCTGGGCCTCGTCGGCTGTCGGAAGGTCTTCCGGTTCGCGGGCACCGGCACCGTCGATGAAGACGAGGCCGTCGAGGTCTTTGGCGCCGGCCTTGCCGTTGAAGTTCCAGGTGGCGTATGCCGTAGTGATAGAACCACCGAGCGAGTGCCCACCGAGCACGACTTCGCGTCCGCGTTTGTTGGCCACGTTGACGACCTTCTTCACGTCCTGGACCGCGACGTTCATTCCCCAGTCGCGGGCAAAAGCGGTTTCTTCATCGGTCTTGGGGACGAAACGGGGTGAGACGGAACCATCGAGGATCCAGCCGAGGTAATAATCGAACATCTCCTTGGCGGTGACGTCACCGTCCATGTACTTCTCGAGGTAAGAGTGGTCTTCGAGGAGATTCTCGCGGCGTTCGATCGACCAGATCGCCCAGTTCCGCTTCTTGCCCTTGTTGAGCTTGGCGAGCAGCCCTTCGCCGAGCGGCGTGAAGTTGGTTGCACCGGCCGAAGTTCCGGGAATGAGGACGAGGATCTTCTTCGCCGTCGCCGGCCCCTGCTTGACGACCTTGACTTTGTTGTACTTCGCGGGCGTGCCCGGAGCTTCGAAACCCTTGAGGGTCATCGTCGTCGGCGCGGCCTGGGAAACCCCTGCCATCGACAACGTCATCGCGGCCACTGCGGCCATTCCTCCGGCAAATCCCAAAATCGTCCTGCGACCAGTCATGTCAGATTTCTCCTCATTAGGTTTCGACCCTCCCGGGGCCACTCCTGAATACAAACACAACCCGGGACGGCGAGTAGCGGCCCTACCGTTAGCCGGATAGATTGGGCACATGAAGCTTTATGTCTGCTGGGGAACTTTTCAGGTGCCGGGAGCGCGAGAGCATCCCTGCCGGATCGCGTATGAGGCTCTCGTCCAGGCCGATCACGAGCCCGAGGTCATCAAGACGCTCAGTTGGGGCGCCATGCCAAGAGCGCTTCAGACATCGGGGCGAAAGCTCGTCGATGACGCAACCGGAAGCCCCTGGGTGCCCGCACTCCAGACCGATGACGACGAGTGGATCAGCGGATCCGAAGACATCGTCGCCTGGGCCGAGCAGCACGCCGAGGTCTGAAGCCCAGCAGCCGGGGACCGGCAGGTCCCGACAGCCAGTACCCCCGGCAGGATTCGAACCTGCGACATCCGGCTTAGAAGGCCAGCGCTCTATCCAGCTGAGCTACGGGGGCAAGGTGACGCGTCCCGCATCCTATTGCCAGCGAAAGCCGGTACTTCGAGCTAGCCAGAAGGACAGGCCTTCGGGTCCAGCTTGCCGGTGACTTCGTATACGTAGTCGGGCTGTGGGGTGATGTCCGGTTCCTCGACCGCGACCTTGACGCCGGGGTTGTCCTTGATCCAGTTGTTCACCGGGTAGAAGTAGTCGGAGTCGGGCGAGTCCTGGGTGTTCTCGCTGGTGATGATGTAGTCGAAGTCGCCCTTGTTGATCTTGCCGATAAAGGCCTCGCAGGTGTCGTACAGGCGATAGGTGCCGTTGTCGCCCTCCTTGCCGATGTACTCGACGTAGTTCGAGCGGTCGACTCCGTAAAAGCCGTACTGGCCGAAATAGATCTCTCCCGATCCGGCCAGCGCGATGCGTTTGTCCTTGAGGTCGCGGGTAAAGTCGAATGCCTCCTGGGGTCCGCCTTCCTGGAGAAAGAGCGTCGAACGGGTGTAGTGCTTGTGCGCGTATCCGACCTCTTCGCCCCGGCCCCAGACCACCGCCACCAGGACGATCGCGGCGACCGAAGTCACGATGACGCTGAGCGGCGCTTTTCGGTGCTCATGCAGCCATGAAAGCCCGACCGGGGCCCAGACGATGGCGAGCGTCAGGAAAATCGTGCCCAGGATGAGGCCCGGGTACCAGCGCGGCGAGGTGAGCACGGTGATCGCGAAGATGACCGTGAGGAAGATCAGGATCTTCTTTGCGCGTCCTTCAGGAGCACGCAGCGGCCTTGCGATCGGCAGCATCGTCGCGGCCAGCAGGAGGCCGGGCAGCAGGTACCGCGTATTGGTGAAGAAGCCGCGCGGCTCGCCTTCCTGTCCCGCCGCGGTGAGCGGCGTCACCAGGTAGACGAAGGCGGTGACCAGCGAGGCGGCGGCCAGGAGCCGGACCACCTTGTTGCGGGCCCGGAAGGTGAGGTAGAGCGCGGCGGCGGCGAGCATCACCATGATCAGCGGGAAGAGGATCCCGAAGGCGTCGTCCAGCCGGGGGAAGAACCAGTAGCGGTAGATGTCGAGGTCGGTGATGTAGTGGAACACCGAGAAGCGCGGCCGCGGATCAAGTGGCATCTGGTCCGGCTGCGGCAGCTTGAGCGGTCCGAAGCCGATCGCCGGCACCGGGTTGCCGCCGGTGAAGATCATCGCCCGGACGTACCAGTAGCCGCCGACCACGAGGATCGACGCTCCCAGCCAGAGCGCGGTGATCATGCGGCGGCCGCGACCGCTGATCAGGACCATGCCGATGAAGATCACGCCGACCGGCGCCAGCATCGAAACCTTGATCGAGATCGCTATGCCGGCCGCGATGCCGGCGATTATCAGCGGCCCCCGGTCGAGCAGTGGTGCGTCCGGATCAGGCTGATCCTCGACCGTGCCGTGTTTCGGAGCCCGTCGCTGGTGGCCGTTGATCAGGAAGGCGGCGAAGGCGATCAGGAAGGCGAAGCAGACGATGTCGTTGCGGCCCTCACCGGGCTGGGTTTCGATCATCACCCCCGATGCGAGCAGGATCGCGCCACCGACCAGGGTGGCGGGCCCGACCCCGTAAGGACGGCCGACGCACCAGCAGGCGAGCAGGGCGACACCGACCGAGAACATATTGAACAGGGGCGAGAGCCAGTCGCTCTGCATCAGGCCCATCAGGGCCCCGTGCATCAGCTCCGAGCTCTGGGGGTAGAACCAGACCGCCAGCCGCAGGGGGTCGGTGTAATGAAGCGGGTTGGTCGAGCCCTCCTGGATGAACCGGGCGGCGGCCGGCATGTGGTACCAGGTCGTATCGCCAC
This sequence comes from Thermoleophilia bacterium, assembly GCA_016650125.1. GTDB lineage: Bacteria > Actinomycetota > Thermoleophilia > Solirubrobacterales > 70-9 > 67-14. The sequence continues at coordinate 163,173 of JAENWT010000003.1, read as the reverse complement.
CGAACATCCCCTGGTCGAGGCTGAGCTGCGACGGGAAGCTCCATTCGGCAACCACCCAGGAAGCGACGCCGAGCGCCACCAGAAAGGCCCAGGTCGGCACCTGCGGCGCGGCCACCACCTCGGGATCGGGATCAGCGTAGTGGTGGCCGATCGCCGCGGCGATCAACGGGAGGACCACACAGCCGGCCGCGATCCAGCCGAGGGTGAGGATCGAAAGGGTGCCGAGGATCTGCAGGGCGATTATCAGCAGCGCGACCGAGATCGTCAGTTCGGCGAGGCGGGCCAGGGCGCCGGAGAACTCGGGCACGATCCAGCGGCGCAGCCAGTATCCGCCCAGCCAGAGGGAAAGGACGATCGCCAGCATCGCGATGGTCCCGACCAGATAAGAAGAGAGGGTCGGGGTCAAGCCCGGCCTTTGAACTCAGCAGACACCGGCGCCATCCTAATTGAGTGGGGCCGCTAAACGGCCCGAGCCACCGCACCGGCAAGCGCTGAACCATCGGCTCTTCTGACCGGGTTTGGCCCCGGTTCTATTCCGGTGCGGGTATCTGGCCGGCCATTTGTGAATAGCCGGTGGCGCTCGGGTGGATGCCCGTGTCGCCGCTGATTGTCCACGGGGCGCCGAAAGCCGGGCCTGTACAGAAGGACAGCGGATGAAGCGCCTCGAGGAAGTCCTGTGCTGGAGTCGCCTGGACGCTCGGACCGTCCACCTTGTAGCCGAGCCAGGAGCAGCTGAAGTTCGACTTGTAGAGCGGACTCATGTCGATGCCGACATCGAACCGCGGCGGGGCGATCACCTGGATCCGTTCCGGCGAGACGAGATTGGCCTCGGCGCTGATCGTCTGATTCATCAGGTCGTCGATCATTTCGATCTGGACCGCGCTGTAGGCGACGTCGGCAGCCGGAACCGCCAGGTGGTACTGCATCAGGACGATCCGGGAATCCGTGCTGTCCACCAGCTGGGTGTAGAGCGCGTTCAGATTCTGGTCGAGGTCGATCGACGCAAAGGCCGTCTGGATGCATTCACGGAAGTCACCGAAAAGGTCGGCCTCGAGGGCGCAGCCCATGTTGTCGATACCGAAGAGCACGTTCGAGAGCAACGGGTTCGCGCCCATCGTCATCACGATGTAGTCCGGATTGTCCTTTTCGATCTGCTGGCGGGTCGTGTCGAACTGTCCGCCGGGCAGCCAGTCGCTCGGAGCCGAACCGCTCACTGCGTAGTTCCTGTAGTCGGTGACGCCGTGAGCGTTTGCCCACTGGGCGGCCCAGGAGATGTTGCGCGAGAGGCCAAAGTCGGGCAGGTAGTCCGGGGCCGTTCCGACGCCGCTGTTCCGGTTGTACGCGTTCGACGAACAGGCGTCGTTGTAAGTCACGGCGGCCGGCTTGCAGTTGTAGAGCTGGCCGATCGTCATCGGCTTGCCGGTCTTGCCGAAGTAGCCGAAACCGGCAGTGACCGAGTCACCCATCGCGCGGATCGAGACCGAGGAAACCGGGGTCGGGTTGATCCTGATCTGAACCGGACGGGTCACGACGATCTTGCCCCTGATACGACCGGTGAGGGTGAACTCGTCCGTCCCGGTCTGGGTTTCGGCACGGGTGAACTGGAAGCCGTTGCCGTTGATGCTTGCCAGGCCACGGTCGGTCTGGTCGCTGATCGTCCACTTGACCTTGCCGCCGCAGCGCGGAAGTTGGCCGCGACCGGGGAGCGACGCGGTCATCAGGACGAGTGACGGAGTGCTGCAGAAGCTGGCGGCCGCCCGGCGAATTCCAGTCCGGTCCGAGCCTCCACCCTCAGAACGTCCGTATCCATGGTCCAGCCCGACGCGTTCAATTTCGTACGAGCTCGATACCGAGACCCGGCGGGCGTTGCTCTGGAGGAGCCGGGTCAGTCCCGAGCCGATCGGAAAGGAGTGCGTGAAGTTGAAGAATGTGCGTCGATCGCCCAGCCGCAGGGTGCCGCCGTGGGGCCGCGCGACCCATTTTCTCGTTAGTTTGCGGCCGCCGGGAAACACGAACCGAATCGAGCCCGTGACCTTCCGTCCCGACATATCGAGTGGATATCTGGCCGGCACGAGCAACGCTGACTTTCCGTTGATCGGCTGGGCAAGCCGGGGCAAGCCGACGGTCGACGAGTCCGATTTGGCAGCGATCGCCGGGCTGGCACCGATGACGAACGCCAGCCCGGCGAGGGCAGCCAGAGTTATTGGACGAGACACGCTGTCCACGTTATCCGAGCAAACACCTTTCGTGGCTAGACTGCGCCCATGGCTGTGAGAGTGGATGAGAGTGACATCGGACTGACCTGGGTTCAGGATGAACCGATGGCGCGGGCGTCGCACGCCCTGGCGTCGGACGGGAATGTCTGGATCGTCGACCCGGTCGACAACCCCGAGGTGATGGAACGCGTCGCCGCGCTCGGCACCCCGGTCGCGGTCCTCCAGCTGCTCGATCGCCATAGCCGGGACTGCGAGAAGGTCGCCAAACGGCTCGACATCCCCCTGGTGGTGCTGCCCGACGAAATGAAGAGCTCCCCTTTCCAGTCGATCGATGTGGTCAACAACCGGTTCTGGAAAGAGAAGGCGCTCTGGTGGCAGGCCGAGCAGGCTCTGATCATCTCCGAGGCTGTCGGCACCAACAAGATGGCCAAGCCGGGCGATGCGGGTGCCGGCGTCCACATCATGCTTCGCGCCAAGCCGCCGAGGCAGGCTCTCGGGACCTATTTGCCGCAGCACCTTCTGGTCGGCCATGGCGATCCGATTCACGGACCGCGGGCGACCACTGCTCTACAGGAAGCGATGGACCGCTCCCGCCGGGATCTGCCGGGCGCGATTCTCCATATACCCGGCGCGATGCGCTCCTGAGGAATCCGTGAAGCGCCTGCTCGGAGCCACGATGGTGACGCTGCTTCTGACAGCTGGATCGGCCTCCGCCGGTCCGCTCGGTCTTGACGATTGCCGGGAAACGCAGGGTGTCTACGAGTGCTCCGGAACCGTGAAGTCGTGGGACGGCGTCCCGCTCGACACAACCGTGGTCCTGCCGGCCTCGCACGCGAGAAAAAGAGCGCTCGTCGCCGAGATCCACGGGTTCGGCAACAGCAAGTACGAGTACCTCGATCCCGAGTCGACCGCTTACACCGACAACGCTTACGCCTGGGCTCGGGAGGGCTACGCGGTGCTTGCCTACTCGGCGCGCGGTCTCTGGGGCTCCTGCGGGACCCCGGAATCCCGTGCGGCGGATCCGTTGGGCTGCGCCCGGGGCTACGTCCATCTCGCCGACGCGCGCTACGAGGTTCGTGACACCCAGGCGCTGATCGGCCGGCTGGTCGACGACGGCTACGTCGCGAAGAAACGAATCGGGGTCACCGGTGACAGCTACGGCGGCGGCCAGTCGTTGATGCTCGCCGCGCTGCGCGACCGGATGATGCTGCCGGGCGGCAGGCTGGTCCGCTGGCACAGCCCCGATGGCACACCGCTGTCAATCGCCGCCGCAGCGCCGGTCATCCCCTGGAGCGATCTGGTGACCGCCGCCGCGCCAAACGGGAAGGTGACGGCCAACGGGATCACCGACCGCCGCACCGCCACGAATCCGGTCGGAGTGGTCAAGACAAAATTCATCACCGGAATCTCCCTGGCCGCCCGCCTCGCGCTGGGACCGGGCCAGCCGATCGGCGAGCCGTTCGTCTTCGGGCGGCCGATGGGCTTCGTCGCCCCGGCCGACGCGGACCCCGACGCCGACATCGCCTCGCTGATCGCTCGCACCGATCAGGGCGAGCCGTATTCCGATCCCGAGTCGCGCTCGATCGTCTCCGACCTCGTGCGCTTCCACTCCGCCTATTACATCGACCCTGGAAGCAAGCCGCCGCCGCTGTTCCTGGCCTCGGGTTTCACGGACGACCTCTTCCCGGTCGACGAGGTGTTGCGCTACGCGAACCGGACCCGCAAGCTCTACCCGAGGTCACCGGTCTCGATCCGCCTCGGCGACTTCGGCCACCAGCGGGCCTCGAACGACCCGGTCGAACGCAAGCGCCTGCTTCAGGGGATCCATCGCTGGTTCGATCACTACCTGCGTGATGCCAAACGGAAGCCGGCCCGCGGAGTGACCGCCTACATCCAGACCTGCCCGAAGGAGCGGGAGTCGATCGGGCCGTTCCGCGCCGCGACCTTCGCAAAGCTCTCACACCGGCGCCTCACCTCGACCTTCAAGAAGCCCCGCTCGATCACCTCGGACGGCGGTGACCCGGCGGTCGGGAACGCACTCGATCCATTGGGCGGCGGTGGCGATGGCTGCATCGAGACTCCTTGGGCCACGGCCACCGGAACCGCCCGTTACAAACTTCAGAAGGTCGGAAAGAGGTCGGTCAGCCTGCTTGGGGCCCCGAAGCTCAGCGCCCGCCTCAAAGTCACCGGGGTCGCGCCAGGCGTTGCCCAGCTGGCCTCACGGCTCTGGGACGTCGCCCCGGACGGCGAGTCACAGCGCCTGATCGCCCGCGGCCTCTCCCGACCGGCCGACGGCAAGAACACCTGGGAACTCCACCCCGCCGCCTGGCGAGCCCAGGCCGGACACACGATCGAGCTCGAGCTACTCGGCAACGACGCCCCGACGTCCAGGCCGGCAAACGGTGACTACGAAGTCACCGTGAGCGACCTTCGGGTCGTGCTGCCTGCCCGATAGGCCGAGTTTCGAACCTACGAGGATAGTCTTCTGAATCGGGGTGACTGGATTCGAACCAGCGAAAACCTCCCGAACCCAAATCGGGCGCTCTGACCAGGCTGAGCTACACCCCGTGAGGGAGGAAGTCTACCCCCAATCAGCTTTCACCAAGTCGATCCATGCCTGGAGCTGGGCTCTCAGATAGGTGTCGCCAACCGCTACTGCCAGGACCCCGTATTGGGATCTCCATTTCCGGCCCGTGAGTTGGTTGCTATTGGACTTACGCTGAAACTTCACGGCTTCCGGATCAATGCCCAGATACTCGGACCAAAACGTTCTGAGTTCTTCCAGCGATTGATCTGCGTGGTATTGAATCGAATACCGGATCTTGTTTTTCGTGAATCGACAAATCCAGGTCGAGCCGAGCTTCACCACCTTGGGGTCCGAGTTGCAGATGGCCACGGAGTTTCGGCTGTATTTTGATCCCTCCCCGATGTACATACATACGAAATCACGGAAGGTCGGCTCTTTGAGCAGTTCAGGAAAGGCTGCTGCACCCTCAGCGTAGGCGGCCTCCCTCGCCTTGCGATATCGATCCTGCATGACCAGGGTTCCCTTCTTCTGAGCCTCAGATCGAAACGAAGTCGCAGGCTTCCGATCGATTGGAATGTGGTTCACCCAGTAGTAGATCGTCGTCTTCGAGATTGAGAGGCACTCGGCCAACTCGTCGATCGTCAGCCCCTGACTGGTGCGCAGATCGATTGCCTTTTGCCGGATGTATTCGGGGTGAGCCATGCCTTCATTGTCGCAGGTTTGCGAGGGGTGAATGCGACAATTGTGTGACAAAAACCCTGCTAATCGAGGGTTTTTAAGCTACAGGCCGTTGGCCGCCTGCCAGGCCTTGAAGGCTTCTCGGGTGGTGTACTTCGGGGTGTAGCCGAAATCTTCTTTCAGGCGGGTGTTGTCGAGCACCGGGCGGTACTGGAGGAAGTCGGTCTGGTCTGGTCCGTGGGGTGTCTTTCCGAGTTTCTGGCCGACCTTCAGCCCGGCCTTGAGCACGCCCACCGGGATCGGCAGGGTGCCTTTCCCCAGTTCCTTGGCGATCTCGTCGACGGTCATCGAACCGTCGCCGGCGACGTTGAAGATCCCCGTCTTGTCGCCGAGCACGGCCTGGAGCATGATCGCGACCACGTCCTGGTCCCAGATGAAGACGAAGGGTGAATCCGAGCCGCGGATCTTGACCAGGCGCTTCGCCCGGAAGAGGTCGGTGATCTGGTTGTCGACCGAACGCCCAAGGATCGTGCCGATGCGCAGGACGACCTGCTCGAGGTACGGGTCGCTCTCCTTGTATTCGACCAGCATCTCCTCGACCAGCCGCTTATGCAGGCTGTACGGGAAGGTCTCGGTACCGCGCACCGGATCGGTCTCCTTGAGCCAGCCTGGGTTGTCGGCGTGGTAGCCGTAGGCCGCTCCGCTCGAGGAGACGATGATCCGCTTGACCCCGTGGCGGACGCAGGCTTCGAGCACGTTCTTCGATCCGGTCACGTCGACCGCGTATTCCTGCTCGGTGGTGGTCGACTTGCCCGGGTTGACGATCGAAGCGAGGTGCACCACTGTGTCGATCTCGTGGTCGAGGATCTGGTCGGAGATCACCTTGGCATCGGTCACGTCTGCCTGTTCGTAGAGGACTCCGTCGATGATGTGCTCGTCGGCCGGCTCGCGCAGATCGGCGCTGACCACCAGCTCGACCTCATCCCCCGCCGCGGCCAGACCGCGCACGACCGAGTGCCCGAGGAACCCGTTCCCGCCAGTCACGTAAACCCGTTTCATGTCGCCACCTTAGAACCCTCGGGTTCCTCTCGCCCGGTGGGCCGCCGTGCCCACCAGCTGGAGAGGCCGAGGCCGGCGATCAGGTCCCAGACTCCCCACCACCCGGCGACCAGCGCCATGCCGCCGATGCCGTCGAAGAAGCTGAAGACCATGCCGAGGCCCAGTCCCGCGTAACGCACGCCCACCTCGAAGGTGATCGCCCGGCGGTTGTATTCGTCGAGGCGGAAGGACGATGCGATGCCATAACCGAGCGCGAACGCCAGCGTGTCGTGGAGGAAAACGACCAGGGCGACGAGCGGGATGTAGTCCCAGAAGACGCCGATGTTGGCGAGCAGCGCGGCCAGGATGAAGCCGACCAGGGCAAACAGGCTGAAGCGCTTGACCCAGGGCTGGACCTTCTTCGTGAACTCGGGCTTCTTCTGGGCGATGGCCAGTCCGATGATGAATGGCACACCAATCACCAGGATCACGTGGGCGAGCATCTCGAGCGCACTCAGGTCGACGTCTTCGAGGATCTTCGAAGCCTCCGGCTGAAGCCCGCCCCAGAAGGCGACGTTGAGCGGCATCACGAAGATCGCGATCAGACTCGAGATCCCGGTCATCGAGACCGACAGCGCCACGTTGCCCCGGGCGCGGTAGGTGAGGATGTTCGAGGTTCCTCCGGGCGGGCAGCTAGCGACCAGGATCATGCCCATCGCGATCGAGCCGCGAACGCCGAGCAGCAGGGTGAGGCAGAAGGTGATCGCCGGCAGCAGGATGAACTGGGCGGCGATGCCGACCACCATCGCCCTCCGCAACGTCCGGACTTCGCGGAAGTCGGACAACTTCGTGTCCATGGCGATGCCGAGCATGATGATCGCCAGCACGAAGTTGAGGACCAGCAGCGACGAATCGCTGAAGGCCAGGTGTACGTTGTCGATGTTCCCGATCGGCAGCATCACAAGGGCCTACCGACGGAGGTCGGCATCAGACCGAGGCCGAAAAAATCTCCAGGTGCTTCTGGATCTGCTGGCGGTAGGCATCCTTGTTCACGTAGTAAGGAAGCCGTTCGATCTGGCGGTAATTGTACCCGGCGAAGAGGTCGGGCTTGGGGCCGTTCACGCGCTGCCACATCTGCTCGGCCCGGGCCGGGTCGTCCCGCTGGGCCTTGATGAACTCCGCCACCAGGATCGCCTGGTTGTATCGCCCCTGCCAGCCGAGCCCCGTCGCCTCGACCATGCCGAGCACGAACACGTTGCGGTGCTTCGGAGTGAAGATGTTCAGGTAGAGGTCGAGGTGGTTTCCGACCCAGTTCAGGTGTTCGGGATCGATGAAGCCGTAGTCGAGTTTGTAGCCGGTCGCCAGCATCACCATGTCGTACTCGTGGCTGGTGCCGTCGACGAACTTCACCTCGGATCCATCAAAGCGATCAATGTCCTTGCGCACCTTGATATCGCCGTGGCCCGCGTAGTAGAGCACCAGGGTGTTCAGCACCGGGTGGGTCTCATAGATCCGGCCTTCCGGTTCCGGGAAGCCGAGCCGCGCCGGGTTGCCAGTGATCAAGCGGATGACCCACCCGTCGACGCGGGTCTTGATCCAGGCCGGCAGGGCCCTGCCTTCGTTGAGCGTGTCCGAGGGCTTGCCGAGGATGTACTTCGGGAAGAACCAGTAGCCGCTGCGCAGACTCATGTCGACTGACTTCGCCTGGTGGACCGCGTCGACGGCGATGTCGCAGCCGGAGTTGCCACCGCCGATGATCAGCACCCGCTTGTCCTGGAAGATCTCGGGGCTCTTGTACTCGCTGGTGTGAAGCAGCTCGCCGTCGAAATCGCCCTCGAACTCGGGAATGCTCGGGTTCGAGAGCAGACCGTTGGCGATGATGAGCCCGGCGTACGTCCCGGTTGTCTCCTTGCCGTCGGGGCCCCGGGTCGTGACCGACCAGTTGTCGCCGTCCGGTTCGGTTCTGATCACTTCCGTCTCGAACCGGAAGTACTTCTTGAGGTCGAAGGTGTCGGCGTAGTCGTTGAAATAGACCTTCATGTCGCGGTGGCTGGGGTAGTCGGCGATGTCCTCCCTCATCGGGAACTCGTCGTAGGACGTCGTGGTCTTCGAGGAGATCAGGTGGGCCGACTCGTACATCGTGCTCTTCGGGCTTTCGATATCCCAGAGTCCGCCAACACCGGGTCCGACGTCGAAGCCGACGAAATCGATCCCCCGCCGCGCGAGGTTGCGTGCTCCGGCAAGCACGGCCGGCCCGGCACCGATCACCGCGTAAGGCAGTACATCCCCGGAAACGTCCTCTCGCTCGGCCATGAGGCGTGATCCTACCGGCCCTTCGCAGAGCGCCCTTCGTGCGGGTCTTTTGGCCGGGGCACGGACAGGGTAGGTTTGGGGCCATGGCCGACGTCAGAACCTTCCCCGCCCTCCATTACAACCTCGCGGCGGTGAATTCGCTTCAGTCGGTCACCGCTCCGCCCTACGACGTGATCGACGACCAGGAGCGTCGCAAGCTCCTCCAGCATTCGTCCTTCAACGTGGTCGAGATCGACCTGCCCAAGGCGAGTGGCGAGGGCTCGGATCCGTATCAGCACGCGGCCGACACCCTCGAGGAGTGGGTACTGAGCGGTGTGCTCACCCAGGACCGCGATCCGACGATCTGGGCACTGACCCAGGAGTACGCAGCGCCGGACGGGACGACCCACACCCGGAACGGGATCCTCGCGCGGGTCCGCGTGACCGACTACGGGCCGGGGCAGATCCGGCCGCACGAACGGACGCAGCCCGGTCCGAAACAGGACCGGCTCGACCTGACCCGGGCCACCCGCTACAACCTCTCGCCGATCTTTTCCCTGACCAGCAAGGATGCCTGGCCGCAAGTCGCAGCCGTTACGGAGACGGAGCCGTGGGCAACGGTCACCGACGACGAAGGCACGACCCACCGGCTGTGGCCGATCAAAGACCCGGTGGTCCACGCCGCGGTATCCGAAGTCCTGGCCGACGCCGAACTGCTGATCGCCGACGGCCACCACCGGTACGAGACCGCGCGCACCTACATGGCCGAAGTCCCCGGTGAAGGCGCGCAATGCTTCACGCTGATGGCGCTGACCGGTCTCGACGACCCGGGACTGACCGTCTTCCCCACCCACCGCCTGCTCTCGGGCCTCGCCGGGAGCCCGGACATTCAAGACCACCTGACCAACGGCATCTCCGACGCCTTCGACGTCGAGGTGACCGACCTCGACGGACTCGATCCGGACGGCATGGAAGGCATCGGCTGTTTCGGATTCATCGACCAGACCGCCGGCCGTTACCTCAAGCTGCGGCTCAAGGATCCGCTCGGGCTCGACCAGCTGATGGAGGGTCGTTCGGAGGCCTACCGCCACCTTGACGCCGCCATCCTCGAGAAGGTCGTGCTCCAGAACATCCTCGGACTCTCCGAGGAAGACGTCGAAACCAAGCGCGGCATCGGTTACGCAAAGAGCATCGAGAGCGCGCTGGGACTGGTCGCCGAAGGCACCTACCAGGCAGCGTTCATCCTGCGGGCGACCCCGATCGAACAGGTCCGGGCGGTCGCTGCGGCAGGCGAAACCATGCCACCGAAGTCGACCTACTTTTACCCGAAGCTGCTTTCGGGCATGGCCTTCAATCCGTTGAGTTGATGCGATGATGCTGGGTCACATGTCCGATCACCGATGAAGATTTCCCCGAGCTGACCGGTTACCGGCAGACTAGGATCGACTCATGGTCAAGATCTATACGAAGAAGGGCGACGACGGCACGACCGGCCTCTGGTACGGCGGACGGGTCGAGAAGTCGGGCACGCGGACCGACGCCTACGGGACCCTGGACGAAGCCTGTTCGGCCCTCGGAGTGGCCCGCTCGCAATGCAATTCAGATCAGCAAGAGCTGCACGACGACATCCTCGCCCTCCAGAACGAGCTTTTCGTCGCCGGCGCCGAGCTGGCGACCGCGCCCGAAGCGGCCGAGCGGCTCGAAGACGGAATCAGCCGAATCACCGCCGACATGACCGACGCGCTCGACGCCGAAATCGACAAGTACATGTCGCAGGTCGAGCTGCCGCCCAAGTTCGTCATCCCCGGTGGCACCGCTCTTTCCGCCCACCTTGACGTGGCCCGGACGATCATCCGCCGGGCCGAGCGCAAGGTCGTGAAGATCCAGCTCGACGGTGAGCTCGCCTCGGCCGAGATCCTGCGCTTCCTGAACCGCGCCTCCGACCTCTGTTTCGCCATGGCCCGAGTCAGTGACGTCAACGACCCGGAACTCTTCGAAGGACGCCGCAAGCCAAAGTGACCCGTGCGGTCGCCACAACCGGCTCGAAGCTGCCGACCGAGATCGAACTCTCGAGCGGCCACATCCTGACCTTCGACCTCGGTGAGGATCACGGCGGTCAAGGCCTCGGCCCGCATTCGACCGAAGGCGTCAGCGCATCGCTCGCCGCCTGCACGGTCGGCACCCTGAGGGTCTACGCCGATCGCAAGGGCTGGGACCTCGAGGGCCTCGAGGTCGCGGTGGACACGACCTACGACGGCCCGAACCCGAAGCTGTTCGAAGTGACAGTCGGCATTCCCGACCGCTTCGACGAAGAGCAGACCGCACGCCTGCTGACGATCGCGGGCAAGTGCCCGGTCCACCGGCTGCTCGCCGAAGCGACCGAGGTCCGGGTGACGCCGGCATGAACCTCGGCCTCGAAAACCGCGTCTGCGCGGTGACCGGCGCCAGCAGTGGCATCGGCTTCGAAGCCACCCGGCAGCTCTGCTCGGAGGGCGCGAAGGTCCTGATGATCTCCCGCAACCCGGAGCAGCTGGCGGCGATGTCCGAAGTGGTTCGCGCCGAGGGTGGCGACGCCGGGGTGCTGGTCATCGACATCACGGAAGCCCACGCCGGCGAGCACGTCGTCGCCGCGGCGACCCAGGAGTTCGGCAAGCTCGACGTTCTCGTCAACAACGCCGGGGCCGCCAAGTGGCGCGACCTCGAGGACGCGCCCGACCAGGACTTCCGGGACCAGTTCGAGCTGAGCGTGATGGCCCCGCACAACCTGATGAAAGCGGCGATCCCCGGCATGCTGGAACGCGGCTGGGGCCGCGTCGTCAACGTCTCCTCGACCGCCGGCAAAAGGCCTTCCGCGCAGATGCCCGACTATTCAGTCGGCAAGGCCGCGATGCTTTCACTCTCCCGCCTCTACGCCGACAAGTATGCCGCGGGCGGGGTGCTGGTCAACGCGGTCTGCCCCGGGCCGACCGCCTCGGAACTCTGGCTCGAATCGGGCGGACTGCTCGATCAGGCCAAGGAACACTCAGGTGCCGAGCATCGTGAAGCGGCGCGGGAAGAAGTCGGCTCGAAGCGGCCGATCGGCCGGCTCGCGACTCCGGAGGAAATCGCCTCGGTGATCACCTTCCTCTGTTCCGATCGCGCTTCGTTCGTCGCCGGCGCCGCCTGGGGAGTCGACGGCGGCACCGTGCCGGTGATCATCTGAGCGGTGCAGCCCGCTCGGGGCCGGCGAGAAGCCGCTACGGGCAACCGGACTAATTCCTGAGCGTCGCCTTGAACTTGCTGTCGGCAGAGCAGAGGCCTTGGATCTTCATGGATCCCTTGACCTTGCGGCCCTGGAAGGTTCCCGAAAGGAGACGGTTGTCATCCGCATAGCTGATGTCAGGACTCCCCTTGAAGACCGCGGCAAAGAGTCCGCTCTTCTTGATCTTGATCTTCGCCCCCTTCTTGCCGGCCGGTGGGTAAGCGAAGGTCGAAAGCCATCCATAATCTCCGCCACAATAGGTCCAGGGAGAACCGCTGAAATACACCACCCGGTCGTTCTTCACTTTGAGCACCACCTTGGCCTCGCCTTCGTCCTTGCCGACGTACTTGCCGTCCTTTGCGGCGGATGCACCGGTAACTGGAAGCAGCAGCAGGCTGGCAACCGCGGCGAGCAGCAATGCGAGCAGCGACATGATGGGACGGACGGAATTGGACGTACCGGCGCAGTGGTGTCTCATGTCGCGATCATAGCGTCTGCTCGACCGGGAAAAGAGGTCAGTCGAGCGACATCAGCGCATGAAACTCGTGAGCAGCTATCCGCTGCCGACCCTTCAGCCCTGCGAGTTCAATCAGGAAGGCACACCCGACCACCTCGCCGCCGAGCTTCTCAACCAACTCGACCGTGGCGGCGGCTGTTCCCCCGGTTGCGATCAGGTCGTCATGCACAAGGACACGCGCCCCATGGGCGAAGGCGTCGGCATGGATCTCGAGCTCGTCCAACCCGTACTCGAGTTCGTACTCGACCGAGACCGTCTCGGCCGGCAAGTTGCCGGGCTTGCGGGCCGGCACGAAGCCCGCCCCCAGCCCTTGTGCGATCGCACCACCAAGGATGAACCCTCGCGCCTCTGCCGAGACCACGATATCCACGGCCAGAGGCGCCGCGAACTCGACCAGTTCGGATGTCGCCTGCCGGGCAGCCGACGGATCGAGCAGCAGCGGCGTGATGTCTCGGAAGACGATTCCCGGCTCGGGGAAGTCGGGAACGTCCCGAATGAAACGCCGGAGGTCCATCATCGGCACTTTATCCGTTAGGTAATGATCCGACCGTGGATTACAGCTCGACCAACCTCCAGGGACTCCTGCTCACGGCATCGGACGCCGGCGACCTCGGGGCCCACGGCAATCGTGAAGCCGCGGTGCTGGTTCCGATCACCGGCTGGCCGGCCGACCCGAAGCTGATCTTCACCGAGCGCCACGCCGACCTGAAGAAGCACGCCGGCGAGATCTCCTTCCCGGGCGGCATGTCCGACGCCGGCGACCGCGACCTCGAATGGACCGCCTTGCGCGAGACCCACGAAGAGGTGAGCATCAGCCCCGACCGGGTGGAAGTGGTCGGCGCCCTGGCCCCGGTCGGGACCTTCGTCACTTCGTACCGGATCCAGCCCTTCGTCGGCCTGGTCTCTGGCGACCAACCGCTGGTCCCGAACCCCTCGGAGGTCGCGGCGATCCTCAACTTCGGCATCGACGAGCTGGTCGACTCCTACGCGATGCGCCGCCTGGTCCGGCGGGGAGTCCCGATCAGGACCCCCACGTTCGAAATGGACAGGGTCTTGATTTGGGGGGCTACTGCCAGGATCCTGAGCGATTTCCTGACCAGGATCAAAGCCTTCACCTGACCAAAAGACCGTTCTGGAAAGCATTTCACGTTGATAGAGCGGGAAATGCTTTCCAGAATGCCCGGCTAAGCTCTGGCGATGGAAGAACTTCCCCTGCTTACGAGTATTGATGGCTTGGTCACTCCTTCTGATGAGGCCCACTTGCCTCTTCCCGATGACGGGGCCTTCCGTGGGGACGGCGTGTTCGAGGTTCTCCGCGCTTACGGGCCGAAGCTGTTCGCGTTGGAGGACCACCTCGACCGGCTCGAACGCTCGGCAGCGGCGATCGATCTCACCGTCGACCGCGCCTCACTCGAAGCCGAATCACTGAGCCTGCTCGAGCGGGCCGAAGGCACCGATTGCCTGCTGCGCATCGTCTCGACCCGGATGGGCAGGCGGATCATCACGCTCGAGAACCTCCTTGCCCACCCGCCTTCGATCTCGCTGGCCACCGTTACCTGTTCGCCGACCGTCATCCTCAACGGGGTCAAGTCGCTCTCTTACGCGGCGAACATGCAGGCAACCAGGATCGCCAGGAAGGCCGGCGCACTGGAAGCGCTGCTGGTGGCGCCCGACGGCACGGTGCTCGAAGCGCCGACCTCCACCCTCTTCTGGGTTTCCCCCGGCGGCAACCTGCGCACTACCGAGCTCGAAGCCGGCGTCCTCGACTCGATCACGCGTGACCGGATCATCCATCGTGTCGAAGTCGAAGTCGGCAGTTTCCCGATCGAAGACGTGATGGGTTCATCGGAAGCCTTCCTCGCTTCGACTACTCGCGAGATCCAGCCGGTGGATTCGATCGACGGTCAGCCGATCCCGGTCGATCCGGGACCCAGGACCGTCGAGTGCGCTGCCGCTTTCACGGCAGCCCTGAACGCTTAGGTCAGATCCCTCAGGTACCACTCCGCGTCCAGGGACCCCTGGCAGCCTGAACCTGCCGCGGTGACCGCCTGGCGGTAGACGCGGTCGACCAGGTCGCCGACCGCGAACACGCCCTTGAGGTTGGTCCTGGTCGAAGGCTCTTCGACTTTCACGTATCCGTCTTCGTCAGTGTCGATCTGTCCGGCCACGATCTCCGAGCGGGGGATGTGACCGATCGCGACGAACGCCCCGTCGACATTCACGTCCTCCACCTCGCCGGTATCGGACCGGCGCAGGCGCACCTTCTCGAGCGCGCCGGTGTCGCCGGCGATGAACTCCTCCGGGGACCAGGGCGTCTTGAGGGCGATGTTCGAAAGGCTCTCGGCCCGCTCCTGCATGATCTTCGAGGCCCGGAACTCCTTGCGCCGGTGGACGAGATCGAGGCTCGAGGCGAACTTGGAGATGAAGATCGCGTCTTCCAGGGCCGTGTCACCACCGCCGATCACCATTGTCGTCTTGTCCTTGAAGAAGGCTCCGTCGCAGACACCACACGTCGATACGCCGCGGCCGGCGAGTTCCATCTCACCCGGGATCCCGAGGCGCTTGGGCTCAGCACCCATCGCGAGGATGAGCGACTTGGCCTGGTACTCCTCGTCGCCGAGGTAGACCTTCTGGATGCCGCCGTCGCTGAGCTCGACCCGGTCGACGTCGTCGGAGATGAAGCGTGTGCCGAAGCGTTCGGCCTGGGCGCGGAACTTGGTCATCATCTCGGGGCCCATGATGCCTTCGGGGAATCCGGGGTAGTTCTCGACATCAGTCGTGTTCTGGAGCTGGCCGCCCCACTGGAAGCCTTCGAAGACGAGGGGATTCAGCTCGGCGCGGGCAGCGTAGAGAGCGGCGGTGTAACCGGCGGGTCCGCCACCGATGATGATCAGATTTTCAACTTCGTTGCCACTCATTTTCAGATCCTTGGTTGTTGTCGGAAAGCTACTCGGGGCGAGTTGCGATCCATTACTTTACTTAATGAAGTATAGACCTTCGGTCAAGTCCCCGTCTTGATCAACATCGGCTGCGGCGGTCGGTCAACCGGCAGGCCGTCAGTCTTCCACCTCTTCACCGTCTTGCGCAACTGGAAGAAGGCGATGACCCCCGGCGGGATGGGCAGCCAGAAGGCGACCAGCCGGTAGATCAGGATCGCCGCGAAGACCTCCGACTCGGGCAGTCCGAAGAGCACGAAGGTGCCGATCATGCCGGCATCCACCGCGCCCACGCCGGCCGGAACGAAGGGAACCAGGTTGGCGGTCATGCCGATGAAGAAGCCCATCACGACCACGCCGAAGGGGACGGCGATGCCGAAAGCCTTGAACGAAGCCCAGAGGATGCCGACGTTGGCGGCCCAGAACCCGATCGCACCGAGAATGGCGAGGCCGGCCCGGGTCGGATGCGCGACCAGCCTGAGCGCGACCCGCACGCCTTCGGCCAGCGTCGCCGGCACGGTCGCCAGCTTCGCCAGGAACTTGATCGACGGTCGGCTGGCTGAGAGGTTCCTGATGCGGCGCTCGATGTCCCCGGGCACCAGCGCGACCGTCAGCCCGACGATCATCACCAACCCGGCGATCGCCGCCGGCACGATGGTCAGGGAAACCTCGGTGCTGCCTTGAAGCACACCGGTCCTCAGCAGGATCCCGCAAATGACGATCGCCAAGGGGTAGAAGAGATAGTGGAGGACGATGAAAGCGACCATGCGTGTGCCGACGTCGCGCCGCTCCATGCCGCCCTGTCTCAGAGCCCAATAGGTGAGCACCACCCCGCCGGCACCGCCGGCCGAGAAGAACAGCGTCGCGGCGAACCCGGCCATGTTGATCTCGTAGGCCTCGCGCCAGGAAATCGGAAAGGCCTCACCGCCGACCACCGCGCGGAACAGGGCGATGTAGGTGAGGAAGGAAAGAACGCAGAAGCCGATCGCGACCGTCACCCAGACCGCGCTCGCCTCCTTGAGCATGCCGATCGCGTCGCCGAAGCCGACCAGCTTCGGCAACAGGAAGTAGATGCCGACGATCAGGACCGCGATGATCAGCACGGTCTGGACCGCGGCCCTCGTCGAGATGACGGGAAGCCCGTCGCCTTCGTCTTCCTCCCCGGGATCGACGACTGCTCTCTCTTTTTCTTCAGTTATCGAAGCCACCCGGGAGAGCCCATGCTAGCTAGCGGCAATCGCTTCGAGGCGGCGCATGCGGTTGTTGATCAGCCGGACCAGCGGGCGGGTCAGCGGCTCCGCGTTGCGTGCGATGGCGACGACTCCGGCCCCGGCGATCAGGTCGGTGACGTAATGCTCACCGAGGTAGACCAGGGAGAAACCGAGTGTCACCGCGTAGCCCCAGGCGACGACCCCTTCGATCTTGCCACCGGCATCGCTGACCAGGATGGCCGCCATCACGGCCGTGGCGAAGTGGATCGACGGCATTGCCGCCCAGGGGTTGCCGTTCAGGGTGCCGAATACCCGGGTCCAGCTCGGGCCCCACAGGTCCTCCCCGAACTCGACCATGACGCGATGCACGGTTTCGTCGACATCGATGCCCGACTCGTGCTCGAGCTGCCGGCGCGACTCGACGGGTTGCCTTGTGTAGCCGTTCTCGGAGGCCCACCAGGGCGGCGCGGTCGGCACGAGGAAGTAGAGAGCGCAGCCGATGTCGAAGACCGCCGCCATCTGACGGGCCGACTGCGGGAACATCGCGTTCTTGCGCAGGAGGATCCAGAACAGCGCGCCGTAAGGCTCGATGAACCAG
Source organism: Thermoleophilia bacterium (assembly GCA_016650125.1). Classification (GTDB taxonomy): domain Bacteria; phylum Actinomycetota; class Thermoleophilia; order Solirubrobacterales; family 70-9; genus 67-14. The sequence continues at coordinate 145,919 of JAENWT010000003.1, read as the reverse complement.
AGCCAGTGGACCCAGGCCGCGACCTTGGTCACCGCGTCGCCCGCCGGCCCGGCGTGAACGGCGCGCTGCAGGCGGGCGTTGGGCAGTACCCCCCGACCGATCCAGCGGTCGACCTTGATCGGGTATTCGATGCGCAGCCGCTCCCGCAGGCGGTCCGGATTGTCGTAGGGAAGTTCATGACTGACCGCGAAGGCCCACATCTGTCCGAAGAAGAGACCGAGGTCCCGTTTCTTCGATCGCGGCCACAGTACGGCGATCGCCAGCGGCGCGGCGACGGTTGAAGCGACGGTCACGGAAGCCGGAACGCGGAGCTGCCGCCGCACGTGCGGAATCAGTATCGCGGCAACCAGAGCTCCCACGGCACTGAACCGGACTGTGGTTCTGGCCGAAGGGATGCGAGGCTTGAATGCGGTCGGCAATCTCATCCGGGACTAACAGATTAGGCGACGCCCGGGCGTCGGGGCGAACGGCGCCAAGGCCCCTGTCCGGCTCTTCCGATTAGAATGGCCCGGCCTTGCTGCCTCGCCCACGAAAAATCGTCTCTCTGTCCATTGCACTGGCCGGATTTCTGACCGGAATCGCCGCGTTCGCCGGTCCGGCGACCGCCCTTTCGCTCAATCCCGATGCGGGTTCCGCCGGGATCGATAAAGCGAACACGCTGTACTGGATCCTGTTCGTGGTCATCGGAATCATCATTGTGGTGGTCAATCTCGCGATCCTTCGTGCCGCCCGGCCGCGGCACCGTCACATCCCGGGTGACGGCGCCACCGTAAAGAAGGGCGGCCAGCTCAAGGTCGGGCTCGGACTCGGCGTCGTCGCGCTTGCGATTTTCGTCACCGCCACCGTCTTCTCCGACCAGTCCCGTGTGGTCCCGGTCAGCACCGAGACCGTCGCCGGCATGACCGGCGACGACCAGCTCGAAATCGAAGCGACGGGACAGCAGTGGCTCTGGCGCTTCAGCTATCCGAATGGCGCCTTCAGCTACCGGCGCCTGGTCGTACCGGCCGGCGTGACCGTGGCCCTCAAGCTCAAGTCGACTGACGTGATCCACGGCTGGAACGTACCTTCGCTCACCGGCAAGGCCGATGCCGTGCCGGGCAAGACCAACTGGGTCTACTTCCGCGCCGATGACGAGGGCATTTACAACGGGCGCTCCGCTGTCCTCTCCGGCCAGGGTTACTCGACGATGTCGATCGAGGTCAGCGTCGTCTCACCCGATCAGTACGAGATTTACGTGAAGCAGCTGGGTGCCGACATCCAGGCGGCCCAGGACACGGTCGAGCGTAAGAACAAAGCCGTGGCCGAAAACACCGCCAAGATCCATAAAGAAGCGGCGACCAACAACACCGACACGGCCAAGAGTGCCGGGGACGGGCAGAGCTGATGGGCAGTTACCCGACCACGATGCCGCCGACCAGGCCCGAGATCTCGAACCTGCCGGACACCGACCCGCGCCCGCGCTGGGCCCAGATCGCCACCAGCGCCGACCATAAGTCGATCGCCTCGGTCCTTCTGACGACCGCCTTCGGCTCGCTCTTCCTGGCCGCACTCGAGCTGTTGCTCCTGCGGATCCAGCTGTCGGTCCCAGAGAACGTCTTCCTCAACGCGGTCACGTTCGACCGTCTGCTCTCGGTCTACGGCGAAACCGCGATCTTCCTCTTTGCTCTGCCGCTCTGCATCGGACTCTTCTACTACGTCGTGCCGCTTCAGATCGGCAGCCGCGGAACCGCCCTGCCGCGCCTCGGCCAGTCCGGGATGTGGCTCTTCCTGCTCGGCGGCATCATGCTCTACGCAGCATTCCTCTTCACACCGCCGGAAGCCGGGATCAACCCGCTGCCGCCGCTCTCCGAGCTCGCATTCACGCCGAACAACGGCGTCGACGTCTGGATCTCCTCGACCGCGATGATCGTCCTCGGCCTGCTGCTGATCTCGATCGACCTGCTCACCACCCTGCACAACCTGCGGGCCCCCGGCATGGCCTGGCGCCGCGCCCCGATCTTCACCTGGGCCGCCGCGATCGTCACCTGGCTGATGGTCGTGGTCGCGCCGATCATGCTGGCCGCGCTGACGATGCTGATGATCGACCGGCGGCTGGGCGGCGCTTTCTTCGCCGGCGGTTCCGGCGGGGCGCCGCTGCTTTGGCAGCACATGACTTACATCTACTTCACCGCCGGCTACATGATCATCGCCGTGACCATGCTGGCCGCGATCTCGGAGATCGTCCAGTCCTTCACCCGCCGCGAGCTGCCCGGCCGCGGCGCGGTCATCGGCTCACTGGTAGCGATCGCGGTCCTCGGCACGCTCGCCTGGACCCAGAACATGATCACCGCTCCGCTGCCCAGCGGCTGGAAGTACTTCGCGATGCTGGTCTCGATCTCGCTGATCGTGCCGTTCGGCCTGATCTTCTACAACCTGATCAGTACCGTCGCCTCGAGCGATTTCCACATGCGGGCGCCGCTACGTTACGCCATGGGGGCACTCTCGCTGGCTTCCATCGGGCTGGCCGTGGAGATCTCCCAGTCGACGATCGCCGTCGGCACCCAGCTCCAGCACACCTATGACGCGTGGGCGGCCACGCACTTCGCGCTGATCGGGTTCGCCATCTTCGGCGGTCTGGCCGCGGTCAGTTACTGGTACCCGAAGATCACCGGCCGGATGCTCAACGAGGAGCGGGCCAAGATCTCCTTCGGTGTCATGTTTGCCGGCACTCTGATCGCACTGCTGCCGCTGTTCGCGGCCGGCGTCTCCGGACAGGTGACCGACGCCTACCGCTTCTACGCCAGCGAGGACGTCGACATCTACAACCTGATCGCCGTCTTCGGCACTCTGATCCTCATGGTCGGCATCGTCATGGCCGTCGGCAACCTGATCAAGAGCCGGACCGAAGGCGCCGTGGCGACACCCGATCCGTGGCGCGGCGACTCGCTCGAATGGCTGACCCTTTCGCCCCCGGTCGAACACAATTTCGACGTGCTGCCGGACGTGCGCTCGACCCAGCCGATGCGCGATATCCGCGACGCCCTCGCCCGCCGCGACGCCGAAGCCACCGAGGTGGCCGACGAACCCCAGCCGGTAGCCTGAATTCATGATCGGCAGCGCCGATGCGCGGACGACGCGCGTATCCCAGACAGTAGAGACGGCTCCCGCCAACCCGTTCCATGACGCGGTTGCGATCGTTCGCGACTACATCACCCTGACCAAGCCCCGGGTCATCAGTCTGTTGCTGCTGACCACGGTGGCCACGATGTATGTGGCCGACCCATCAGGCCCCGCGCTTTCGCTGATCCTCTGGACGATGCTCGGTGGCTACCTCGCGGCCGGCGGCGCCGGAGCGATCAACCATTACATCGACCGCAAGCGTGACGCCCACATGGCCCGGACTGACTCCCGGCCCCTGGTCAACGGCCGGATCGCTCCTCTCCACGGACTGATCTTCGGCATCTCGCTCGGTGTGATCGCCTTTTTCCAGCTCTGGCTGACGGTCAACCTCCTTGCGGCCAGCCTCGCGATGGTCGGCCTGCTCGGTTACGTCTTCCTCTACACCCTCTGGCTGAAGCCGCTGACGCCGCAGAACATCGTGATCGGCGGCAGCGCCGGTGCGATGCCGCCGCTGGTCGGATGGGCCGCGGCGGCCGGGACCCTCAGCTGGGAAGCGCTCTGGCCCTTCCTGATCGTCTTCTTCTGGACCCCGCCCCACTTCTGGGCGCTCTCCCTGATGATCAAGGACGATTACGAACGCACCGGAATACCGATGCTGCCGGTGGTCAAGGGCGAGGCGGCCACCCGCCTCCAGATCCTGATCTACACGGTCTTCATGATCGGATTCACGGTCGGCCCTTACTGCACCGGGCTCCTGGGGCCGTTCTACCTCGCCTCGGCGATCGTGCTCGGAACGGTGTTCTTCGGGTTCTCCTTCGCGCTCTGGCGCAAGCCCTCGGCGGCGCTTACCCTGCGCACCTACCTCTATTCGCTCGCCTACCTGGCCCTGTTGTTCGTGGCCATGGCCGTCGACGCCGTCGCCTGATAAAACTCTGTCCATGGACCGTCAGACTTCGAAATCCAATTTCTCGACCGGCATGCTGATCGGTGCCGGTTCGGCGACCGTATTCGCCGTCAGTTTCCTGTTCGCAATGTTCTACATCGCCGCATGAGCGACTCCGAACAGATCATCGTGCCGACCGAGACGATCCAGCTGCCGGCTCCTTCCTGGGGCCCGGCGTTCTTCGCACTCGGCGTGATGGGAATGCTGGCCGGACTCTTCGCCAACGACTTCATGTTCCCGGCCTGGGCCTACGGCCTCGCCGGCTTCATCTTCTTCGTCGGCGCGATCCGCAGCATGTCCCGCAAGGGATCACGCGCCTTCTACAGCCTGCCCCGCGAACAGGGCGACGCCCGCGCGGAACTGCCTGTGGAGAGCTTCAGCGCTCCAACTCGCGAGTAGGTCGGTCTACCGCGGGTGGCGGGCAAGACTTGATCAGGAGAACAATCCTGAAGTTTTTGCCCTCTCAAAGACCTCACAGTTCTGAATAAGGCAGGGTTGTTCCCTCCGGGAAAACCCTGTTTAGAGAAGTGGATTGCCTACAAGTCAGCGGTACGTGGTCAGCCCGCGTATCCGTCACGGCTTTTGGCCGACTTTCCGGGAAGTGACCTCGATAAGGGCCGTGAGATGGCCTCGATCCCGGTCACTTCGAAGCTCCGGCTAAGGGACAGACCGGCGAGACCACGAAAGTCCGGGATTATCGGGGACTTTCGTGGTCTCGCCGCCATAAGGCACCCACGACTCGGCTTTTTCACGGTTCGTAAGTGGGTGGTGCACAGGGACGTCCTAAGCGTGGCTGGCGAGGAGTAAACGAGCCGGCGAAGCGATTTGACTTCCGTCAATGAGCAAGCCGAGCGAGTGTCGACGAAGCCCAGGCGAGCTCAGGTCGTTCCTGAGGGCCGCCCGCTGCCTCAGGTCGCCACCGCCGCCTCAGGTCACTCAGGCCTTTGGGCTGTGGCGCCTTCCGCGGTCCAGACGCGCATGATGTCTCGCATTGAGAGGACGCCGATGAGTTCTCCGTCCTTGTAGATCGCCAGGTGGCGGATCTTCCGGCGCGACATCTCCGTCGCCGCGCGCTCCATGCTCCACTCGGGTCCCGCCGTGATCACGCTCTCGCTCATGTGATCGCTGACCAGTTCGACGTCGGGATCGCGCCCGGTGCCGATCGCCTTGAGGATGTCCCGCTCCGTGAGGATCCGCGGAACCGGCCAGTTCTCGTCTTCGACGATCGCCGCTCCGATCCCCTGTTCGGTCATCTTCGTCGCCGCTTCGCGGAGCGTGTGACTCGGACCGACCCGGAGAACCACTTCTGACATCCCGACGCTGACCTGCAATTTAGTCCCTCTCTGAAGTTCTCTGTCTGCTTGTGACGATCGTTGCCAGCTTAACTGATCATCGCAGCCCGTGGAAGCCGCCGCGATATATAGAATGGCCAAGCTTCGCCTTCCTTTATGCCTGCCACCAAGCTCAAGTCCAAGATCAGCCTGCTCCTGGCCACGGCCGGTCTGGCGATGATCGTGCTCGCCGGCTGCGGAACCTCTGATTCAGCGCCGATCAACGGTGACTTCCAGGACCGCGGCCGCCAGCTCTTCAACGCCAAGTGCGGTACCTGCCACAAGATGGCCGCCGCCGCCAGCGTCGGCCAGCAGGGCCCGGACCTCGACGCAGCGTTCGCCGCGATGCGCGAAGTCGGCATGGACGAAGACACGATCCGCGGCGTCGTAGAGGCCCAGGTCGAAGATCCGCGGCCGTCCGAAGCGAACTTCCCCGGGGTCTCGATGCCGGCCGGCCTGGTCGAAGGCAACGACCTCGATGACGTCGCCGCCTACATCGCCCGTTACGCCGGCGTGCCCGGAGCCGCACCTCCCAAGGCGCCCGGCGAAGGTTCTGGCGCCCAGGTCTTCGCCAACAACGGCTGTGGCAGCTGTCATGTCCTGGCCGCGGCGCAGTCGGCCGGCGTGGTCGGACCCAACCTCGACGAAGTGATTCCCGGGATGAGCAAGGCCGAGATCGAGGAAGCGATCCTCGACCCCCAAAAGACCAAAGCCCCGGGCTACGAGAACGCGGTCATGCCCGGCTTCGACACGATCCCGCCGGACCAGCTCGAGCAGCTCATCCAGTTCCTGATGTCGTCAACCGCGGCCGACGGCGCCAAGAGCTGAACCAGTCCCGCGCCTCCCGGCGCCGACACTAAAAGGATTCCGGGCCAATGCTGAAACGCGTCCAGATATCCCCCGAACGCTACGCCCAGGTGACGATGATCGCGCTGGTCGCGCTGATCCTGATCGTCCTCACCGGCTCGGCCGTGCGGCTCTCCGCTTCCGGCCTCGGCTGCCCCGACTGGCCCAAGTGTTACGGCGGCTACGTCGCCCCCGCCCAGCTCAACGCGGTGATCGAATACGGCAACCGCGTGCTCACCGGCTTCGTCGGAATCGCCGTGATCGCCGCCTCGCTGCTCGCCTTTGTCCGCCGGCCCTACCGCTGGCACCTGGCCCTCTTCGGCGGGCTGCTGCCGCTCGGGGTGATCGGCCAGGCGGTACTGGGCGCCTTCGTGGTCGAGTACCACCTGCCGCCGGAGCTGGTGATCGGCCACTTCCTGCTCTCGATGATCCTGATCGATGCCGCCTTCGCCCTCTTCTGGTGCTCCCGGTATGAAGTCGGCGAGCGTCGCTTCTCGACCGACCGGCTCGGGGTCTGGGCCACACGCTGCCTGATCCCGATCGGCCAGTTCACCATCTTCCTCGGCACGATCACCACGGCCTCGGGCCCCCACCCCGGCGACCACAACGAAGAGCTGGTCCACCGTTTCGAGTTCCAGGGCAAGGACACCCTCGAGTGGATCGCCCAGCGTCACGCGACGATGGCGGTGCTCTTCGCTCTCTCGGTGCTCGCCGTGATCTTCATCCTCCGGCGCCAGGGCGGCGACCGCCGCGCGATCAAGCCGCTCACCGTCGCCTTCGGCCTGATCTGCCTCCAGATCACGATCGGCATCACCCAGTGGCTGCTTGAACTGCCTGCGGCCCTGGTCTGGGTCCACGTCGCCGTGGCGACGCTCACCTGGGTCTCGATCCTCTGGTCGGTCGCCGCCGCCGGCCAGCTCGAAGCCCGGACCCGACGATCAGCTCCCGACGAATGATGTGCGTTTGGTGTCGATATACGACACCGATCGCACATCCTTCGCGCTAGGCCGGTGGGGCTCCCGCAGGCGGATCTTCATCCGCCGGAGGCTCGTCGTTCTCCGGGTTGCCGAGCAGGTGGGCCATTCCTTTGGCGATGACCACCGAGACGATGGCGATCAGGGCCATCCCGTAGAAGATCGCGGGCGTCGATCCGAACACCTTGGCAACGATCCCGACCGAGACCGCGGCGATCAGCACCACAAGGAACCAGCGGAAAGCAGCACCTTCAGATGTAAGCGGATTGCCCACGAAGCCGAGTCTATTCCCGGCGGGACTAGATGATGTAGACGGCCAGGAACACGATGATCCACATGATGTCGACGAAGTGCCAGTAGATCCCCGGCACTTCGACACCCAGGTGGTCCTTCTGTTCCGGTCCGAAGTGACCCCGCCAGGCGCGGATGTTGGCGAAGGTCAGCAGCAGCAGCCCGATGAACACGTGGGCACCATGCAGGCCGGTGAGGCTGAAGAAGATCGTGCCGAAGGCACCGTCACGCGGCGAGAAGCCGATGTGGATGTATTCGTTGATCTGGATGAAGAGGAAGGTCGCGCCGAGCAGCCAGGTGATGCCGAGGCCGAGCTTCAGGCCGCGGTGGTTGTCGTGCTTGATCGCTTCGAGCGCGTAATGGACCGCGAAACTGGAAGAGACCAGCACCACGGTATTGATGCCGGCAACGAGGACCGGGAGTTCAACGCCGACCGGCGGCCAGGTATCGGGGCTGACCACGACCCGGAGGAAGAAGTAGGCGGCGAAGAACGCGCCGAACAGCATGACCTCGGAAAGGATGAACAGCAGAATGCCGAGGACCGAGCGATCAATCCGGGCGCTCTGATTGGCCTCGGGCGGTCCGTGGTGATGATCGTCTTCAGCGTGGCCGTGGCCGAGTGCGACTGAGGCGCTTTCCATCTCTCAGGCCTCGTCTTTCCCGGTGTCTGCGGGCTGGGTATCGCCGGATTCCGCATCGCTCGATTGGGCTTCAACAGGCTCGCCTTCGGCGACCACGGTGGCCACGGTTTCGGGCGAGCGCCCGGCCTCGTGGTGGGCGACCGGCTTGTCGGTGACCTCGCGGACACGGCCGACCAAATCTTGTTCCAGCCAACGGGACTGCTCGCCGCTGAGGGTCGAGATCAGTACATCGTCGACCCGGTAGTGAGCAATCGAGTCCTGGATCGAAGTGAAAGGATCGGGGCTCATCGGCTGGCCGGTGGCGTCGATGTCCTCTCGGTAGAGCGCGGACATCAAGCCGGCGAGGTCACGAGCGACCTTGTTCATCGGCACGCCATCGGTTTCCGGAGCGATGATCGTGAAGCGGTGTGGGCGCTCCTTCGAACGATCGATCAGGCGTTCAGCAAGATCGGGGCTGGAAAGCGTCTGGTTGGCGACCACCAGGGTGTGCGTCACTTCCTGGCTGATCGAGTCGTCCTCGATCCGCACCGGGATGTGCGTGATCTTGGTATCGGGCTCGAACGTGAGCTCGGCCCACTCCTCCAGCGCCCGGCGGGTGAGGCCGAAGCGACTGTCGTAGAGGCAGGAAAGCAGGACTTCGGAAGGACGGTGGCTGCGGATCGCGTCGCCCAGGGCCAGATCGGAAGCGGGGTCGAGAACCTCACCGACGGCGTCGATGCCGAATTCGTCGAGCACGGCCAGGGTCACGTCGACCCGGGTGCGCGCAGCCTCATTCGCCTCTTCAGGGCTGAAGAGCTGACCTGCGGTCGGCTGGTTCTGGGGCGCGACAACGACCACGTAGGACGCCTCATCGGCCCGCTCCAGCGTAGCCTTGAGCAGCTTTCGCCCACCGGCAACCTCGTTCAGGAATAGGACCAGCGGTTTCATGAAGGTGCGGTCACTGTGGTCGGTTTCGGCTCCGGGATGTCGGCTGGTGTCTCGCCACCCATGATTGCGTGGCGCGCACCGGGGGTGCCGAACTCGTAAGGACCGCCGACCACACGCGGGATCTCGTCGAAGTTGAAGACCGGCGGCGGCGAACTGACCTGCCACTCGATCGTGTTCGAGCGCCAGGGGTTGTCGCCGGCCTTCGGGCCGAACCGCCAGCTGACGATCATGTTGTAGAAGAAGACGAGCTGGACCGAGCCGAGGATGAAGGCGAAGACCGAGATGAAGAGGTTCCAGTCGCCGTACTGGCTGGCGTAGTCGGCGACACGTCGCGGCATGCCGTCCATGCCGATCCAGTGCATCGGCACGAAGGTACCCCAGGTGCCGATGACCGTGCCCCAGAAATGGACGCGGCCGAGCTTCTCGTCATACATCCGTCCGGTCATCTTCGGGAACCAGTGATAGATCCCGGCGAAGATCGTGAAGACCGATCCGCCGAAGAGCACGAAGTGGATGTGCGCGACGATGAAGTACGTGTCCGACACGTGTATGTCGATCGGGATCATGCCGAGCATGACGCCACTGATGCCGCCGATTGTGAAAGTCACGATGAAAGCCAGCGCGAAGAGCATTGCCGTCGAATAGACGTGGATCTTGCCGTAGAACAGCGTGCCCAGCCAGGAGAAGATCTTGATGCCGGTCGGCACCGCGATCAGCATGGTCGTGATCATGATCGGCACGCGCAGCCAGTCGAACATGCCGGCCACGAACATGTGATGAGCCCAGACCGAGTAACTGAGGACGACGATCCCGATCAGCGCGAGCGCCATCAATCGATAGCCGAATACCGGCTTTCGGGCATGGGTCGAAATGATCTCGGAGACGATTCCGAACCCGGGTAACATCATGATGTAGACCGCAGGGTGAGAGTAGAACCAGAAGATGTGCTGGTAGCTGAGGACATCACCCCCCTCGAGGAACTCGAAGAAGTTCATGCCGAGGACCCGGTCCAAGAGCACCATGAACTGGGCGCCGGCGATGAACGGGGTGGCACCGACGACCAGGAGCGAAGTCGACATGTTGGCCCAGACCAGCAACGGCATGCGCCAGAGGTTCATTCCGGGCGCACGCATGGTGATGATCGTTACCAGGAAGTTGAGCGCCGTCGCGATCGACGACGCACCGGCGAACTGCACGCCGATGTTGAAGAACGATTGCCCGAGGGGGGCGCCCGTGGATAACGGCGCGTAACCGGTCCAGCCGGCGTCGAAAGCACCACCCGGCGCCAGGAAGCTGCTGATGAAGATGACGCCGGCGATCGGCAGCAGCCAGAAGCTGAGCGCGTTCAGCCTCGGGAAGGCCATGTCCGGCGCGCCGATCATCAGCGGCAGCACGTAGTTGGCCAGTCCGGCGAAGACCGGGATGACGAACAGGAAGATCATGATCACGGCGTGGGTCGAGAACAGGCCGTTGAACGTGTTGGCGGCGACGATCTGGCTGCCCGGCTGAGCCAGTTCGGCCCGCATCATCAGGGCCAGCAGGCCGCCGATCAGGAAGAAGAACATCGTGGTCACGACGTACTGGGTGCCGATGACCTTGTGGTCGGTGTTGAACTTGAAGTAGTCCTGCCACTTCGTGGCGCCGTGACCCGAGTGGTCCTCGGGAATGGTCGGCTTGCCGGCCGCCCAGCGGAACCAGTAGTCGAAGGCCCCGAGACCAAAGAGGAAGCCGAACGGAGCGGTGATCAGCGGCACCACGATGTGCGGGTAACCGGTCTGTTCGGTCTGGTAGATGTCGAGGCCCATGAGGGCCCGCAGACCGATCACCAGGAAGAATCCGAAGGCCGCTCCGAGGAGGGTGCCGATCGCACCGCGGTACCAGCCGGGTTGTCTGATTGCCATGGCCATTAGCTAATCCTCATCATGACTGATCGACGTTGTCCTTCCCGGTTTCGTCAACGCCGCTGCCACCGATGCCGCCCTCTTTGGCCTGCGCCTCCTGCTCGACTTTGAGCGCCTGGTCGGCGGTGAGCTCGAGCGTCTGCGGAACTTCCTGGCTGAGCCCCTTGACCCACTTGGCGAAATCCGCCTCGCTCTCGACCACGACGAGGGCCCGCATGGTTGCGTGGCCGAAGCCGCAAAGCTCGGTGCAGACGATCTGGTAGTGGCCGATCTTGTCCGGGGTGACGACCGCTTCGGTCGTGATCCCGGGCACGTTGTCCTTCTTGATCCGCCATTCAGGGACCCAGAATGAGTGGAGGACGTCCTGCGCGTTGAGTTTGAAGATGGCCTGGCGGTCGACCGGCACGTGGAGTTCGCCTTCGGACCACTTGTTGCCCTCCTCCGGGTAACCGAAGGTCCAGGCGAACTGCTGCGAGTAGACGTTGATGATCTGCGCGTCGTTGTCCTTGGCTTCGATGTCATCGAGCACGATCCAGCTGTAAGCGCCGAGTCCCAGGACGATTACCAGCGGAATCATCGTCCAGATGATTTCGAGCTTGGTGTTGCCGTGAATCGGAAGTCCGTCGCTTTCGTCGCCCGGCTTGACTCTCCACTTGATCAGGGCGTATCCGAGGGCAACGCAGACACCAGCGAAGATGTAGGAAGAAAGGATGATCGTGACGTCAAGGAGCCGGTCGATCTCCGGTGCCGCCGTGGAGCCCTCCTCACCGAACCAGTTCGGGATCAGCATGACCACGCTCAGGACGGTGCCGAAGGCAAGGGTGGCGAGGACCAGTTTGAGATACGGAAGTCGGGTCATGGGGCGCCCGGGATTCTATTGAAGAGGCGGTCGGAAGCTCTGTGACCCTCGTCCTATGGACAGCACGCCCCCGTCCTCAGGACGGGGACGCCGGTCTCACTTCTCCCGCTGAAGCGGAAATCACATCGGCCGCCACGCCGCGCCAGCTCCAGTTCCGGTCGGCCACGGCAGCGATCTCCCGGCCGATTTCGGCCCGCTCCGGGGGTTCGAGCGCCAGCCAGCCGTTGACCTTCGCCGCCAGATCGGTCACCGAATCAGGGCCCAGGCGGAACCCGGTCAGCCCGGCCGCCGCCGGCACTTCCGTGCCGAGCGTCATCGTGACTTCGGCCAGCCCCGAGTGCTCGGCGCAGACCGGCAGCACACCGCAGGCGGCCCCTTCCGCAGCGACCATGCCGAAGGCCTCGGGGAAGGTGCTGGGCACGACCATCGCGTCGGAGGCCGGCAGCACCCGCGCCACCTCGTCGTGCTCGAGGCGGCCGGCAAAGGAAACCGAGCCCGCCGAGTTGATCGCGGCCTCGCGGTAATCCGGCGGCAGGTTCTCGAGGAACGCCGAGAGATACTCGAGACGGGAAGCCTCGTCGCCCTCCAGTCCGCGCCCCTCGGCGGCGATGTGGTCCATCGCCTCGAGGTCGCCCTCGCCGATCGCCGTGACCAGGGCGCGCAGGCCGACCTCGTAGGCACCGAAGCCGATCAGCAGCAGCCGGGCGCCGGGGTTCATTGCGTGGATCACCGGCCACGCGGCCGCCAGCAGGTCCACCCCCTTGGAGACGATCAGCTTGCCGACGAAGACGACCCGCGGGCCAGTCGCCGTCGCGTATTCCGTAAGCGCTGCAACAGCTTCGTCTTCGTCCCGCCCGAACACGGGTGACGGCGGACCCCCTTTTATCTCCTCCGCGAGATCCCGAAGCTGGCCGATCGCCTGGTCCCGAGGAATCGAATGGAACTCCTCGGTGTCGACGCCGGGCGGGCCCATCCCGGTCTTTCTTTCGAGGTCAAGTTCAGGGATCGCCTCCCACAGACTGGCTGCCGTGTGAAACGAACCGACGAGGACGGCCGCGGCCGGCTCGAGCCCCTCCCGGGCATACGGCACGAACCGGGGAAACGGCTTGACCGTGTATTCGAGGTCGGAGCCGTGGTTCTTCACCGCGTACGGCCGGACTCCGGCGCGGGCGAAGATCACCGGACCCATGATCAGGTGGTTGGCCAGGGCGGCGTCATGGCCGCCGATCAGGTCGAGCACGTCCCGGACCGCCGACACGTTCACGTCAATGTAGTGATCGATCTCATCGTCGCTGAGCCGCGGGAAGGCCCGCGCCTCGAACCCCTCGTACGGGTCTTCGACATAGACCGGCAGCAGAGTGCCGATCGGCGGCCGGTAGACCGTTACCGATCCGTCCCCGGCCGGTTCGCGCAGCCCCTCCACGGCCAGGCCGGACTCGTCCCAGGTCCCGATGGCGGACACCCATTCGAGCTTTTCGGCGTCACGGTCCTGGCAGAGCAGATGGACGTCGTGCCCGAGTCCGGCCAGGGCCTGAGCCAGATTCGCGTTGTAGATGTTGCTGCCGGTACCGCGCAGCAGGTAGCCGTGAAAGATCAGGATCTTCATTTCTAAGATATTCTCCCGGTTATGGACTCAGCCAAGAGCGAGCAGCTGTACCGCCTTCGGGCCCCCGTCTCCGGCCGTGAGGGCTTCGCCCCGGCTGAACCGGACGTGGTCTACCGCGACGCCGAGACCGGCGAAGAGCTCGAACCGGTCGCCCAGGTCCTGCCGCTTTCGCCTTCCGCATCACGTCTTCCGCGCACCCCGGTGAACCTCCGGGTCTGCCGCCGCTGCGAACAGCTCACCGCCCGAGACCTCGCCACCTGCGAGTTCTGCGGACTGCCGCTCGGCTGAGCGCTTCTACTTGCCGACGATCGTCGCCGTGTAAAGCAGACGACTGCCGTCGTAGTAGCAGCCGTAACGCTTGACGGTGTTGACCTTCTGCTGTGAGTGACTGCTGGCAATGCTTGCTTCGATCTCTTCCTGGGTGTCGCCGCCGAGCTCGCATTTCTTCGGGCCACGGCTGCCGCGCCACGTGTACTCCTTGCGGAAGCCTTCGCAGGCGGCTTCATTGACCAGCCCTCCGTTCAGCGATGCGTCGCAGGCCCCGGGCCGCCAGAAGGCCGGTGCCCACGTTGGGATGGTCAGGGCGACCACCTGGTCGGGAATCACGTTCAGGGGCTTCGACAGGGCGAAATGGACCGTCGTGCCGAAGTAAGGATTGAGAATCTGGGTCGGACTCTGTCGCACCATCTTGTAACGCGGCGGGCCTTTCTTTCGCTTCTCAACCTGTCGCAGTACCGCGATCCGGGCCTGGGCCGGTGAGCCGAAGAGGTTGTTGAAGAAAGGAACCTGCGCGTCCTTCACCGTCTTGGTGAACTTGCGGGTGGGCTTCGCGAGCGAGATCGACCAGGAAATGATCTTGCCCTTGAACGGGACGTTGAAGCTGCGCTTCTGGTCGGTGCCCTTGGCAAACACCTGGTATCCGGTGACCCGGCCCTCGGCCGCGCAGAGCCGGTCGGACTGTGAAACCCCGCAGTTCGGCTCGAGCTTCGTCGCCGTCTTACCCAGGACGACCCGTTTCGTCGTCTCTGCGTTGGCGAAGTCCGGGACGAAAGAAACTGCTGAAACGACGAGAAAAACGATCAGCAAAGCGGCCGTCGCGACCTTGAGCAAAGTCGTGGTGAAATGTTCGACAAGTGTTAGCTTGGGATTAAGCATCTCTGTCCAGAACACCCGGGACGCTGAAAGGTTCCGCCCCGGCCGGTTGGCCTACTTGTAGCGGTAGGTGATGCGGCCGCGGGTGAGGTCGTACGGCGAGAGTTCGATCTTCACGCGATCACCAGGCAGGATGCGGATATAATGCCGGCGCATCTTGCCGGAAATGTGCCCGAGGACCTCGTGGTCGTTGTCGAGCTTGACGCGGAACATCGTATTTGGGAGGGCTTCGGTGATTTCGCCCTCCATCTCGATTTTTTCTTCTTTTGCCATCGACGAAGGAGCGTACTACGCCCCGTCAGCCGAGGAAGCGACGCGCAAATTCCACAGCTTCGCTTGCAGAATCGACTTCTCCGGCGTAACGGGCCTCCGCGAGCGCATCGATCAAACGGCCCAGATCCGGGCCCGGATCGATGCCGAGCTCTTTGGCGAGCTGGTCGCCCCGCATGAACTGGGCCGGTGGTCCGGTGCGGCGCCACTCGAGCGCGTCCGCGACCATTTCCGAAGCCAATTCGAGGTGGCCCGCCACCATCTTGTCGTTGGCGATGCTGCTCGTCCCCCTGGCGGCCAGGCGATCGGCGACGGTCAGCAGGGTCACGTCGATCGAAACCGGGTCGGTGTGGATCAGGTAGCGGTAGACCTGGTGCCGGTCCAGCGGGCGCTGCGGCACCATGAACCCGAGGATCAGGTGGTGCCGGGCCAGGGCCGCGACATACTCGGACAGACGGTTGCTCGATTTCAGCCGGCTGAAAATCCCCTTGATCGCCTCGGCCCCCTGGCTGTCGTGACCGCGGAAGCTGACGAACCCGTTCTCATCGGTTCGGGTCTGCGGTTTGGCGCAGTCGTGGAAGAGGGCGGCAAGTCGCAGTCCGGTCGAGCGTGACACCCCGTCCGCGAGATCCTCATCAAGCAGCTCGCGAACCCCTGCGGCGCTGTCGCCGACGAATGTCTCGAGATCGGATTCGATCCTGAGCACGCCTTCAAGTACCTCGATCGTGTGCCCGTAGACGTCCAGGTGGTGGTTCGGACCCTGGACCACACCTTTGAGCGCCTCGATCTCCGGCAGCACCGGTTCGAAGAGTCCCAGCTGGTCCATCGCGCCGAGGCCGGCCGGCGGGTCAGCCGCCGCGATCAACTGACAGAGCTCGGCCAGGGTCCGTTCGCCGGCGGGCTCGCCAGCACGTGCGGCAGTGGCGAGGCCGAGCTCGACCGTATCCGGGTCGATCTGCCAGCCGAACTGTGCGACCAGGCGCGCCGCCCGCATCAGCCGCAGCGGATCGGCGGTGAATGATTCCGGACCCACAGCACGGACGATCCCCGCCTCCAGGTCGGCCAGGCCGCCGAACGGGTCGAGACCCTCGCCGGTGGCCAGGTCGACCGCGACCGCGCCGACCGTGAAGTCCCGGAATCCGAGGTCGGATTCGATGCTGCCACCCCGAAGCGACGCGAAATCGACCTGCCAGCTGCCGTCGCGGTCGCGCGCCCGCCAAGTCGGGAATTCAGAGGACAACTCGAAAGCGAAGCCGCCGAGCGCCGAGGCCACGCGCCGGGTCACCGCCTCCGGAGACCCGTCGACCGCGAGATCCAGGTCGTCCACGTCCCGGCCGAGGACCGCATCCCGCACGGCCCCACCGACCACCCACGCGTCCTCGCCTTCAAGTGCCGCCTTCACCCGCTGCACCAGCTCGACCGCCATCGTTGCGCGGGCTTCGTCCTCGAAGTTCAACCCTGCTCCTCGACCCCGATACGGGGAACCCTGGGCGAGATGCCGCAGGTCACTTCGTAGTTGATCGTGTCGAGCTTTTCGGCCCACTGTTCAGCGGTGATCCGGGCCGGACCCTGGGTGCCGATCAGGGTCACTTCGTCACCAACCCGGACTTCGTCGTCAAGGCCGATGTCGGCCGCCAGGTTGTCCATCGAAATCGTGCCGCAGATCGGCCGGGCCACCCCGCCGATCAGGACCTGCCCCCGGTTCGAAAGTCCGCGCCGCACCCCGTCGCCGTAACCGACCGGGACCGTCGCGAGCCGGGTCGGCTCTTTCGCGATCCAGGTCCGGCCGTAACCGGCGCTCATGCCAAGGTCAAACTGCTTGATCGAAGCGACCCAGGAATGAAGCGAAAGCACCGGCTGGAGGCCGTGCCCGGCCGGATCCGCCCCGAACGGATCCATGCCATAGATCGCGACGCCCGGACGGACCATGTCGAAGTGCGATTTGGGATCGCTGATCAAGGCGGCGCTGTTCGCCGCGTGGATCTTCACCCGCGGGAACTCGGCCCGGATCCGGCCACCCACCTCGGCCATCCGGTCCCGCTGGATGATCTCGAACGAGCGGTCCCGCTCGTCGGCCGTGGCGAAATGGGTCCAGACCGCCGCCAACCGGAGGTTCGGATGGGAATCGACCGTGCGCGCCATCTCGACAACCTGGCCGGGGTCGGCCGAGCCGAGCCGGCCCATGCCGGTGTCGTACTTGACGTGCACCCCGATGGTGCTTCCGGCACCTGAAGCCCGAGCTCCGAGCGCGGCGATGAAATCCGGGTCCCAGGCCGAGACTTCGATGCCGACCGAAACGGCGAGGTCGACCTCGGTCGGAGTCATCGCCCCGAGGATCAGCAGCGGGATCTCCGGCGTGACCTCACGGATCCGGATCGCTTCACGCACGGTGGCGATCGCGATGCGGTCGGCCCCGGCTTCGGTCACGGCAACGGCGGCGAGGGCCGAATCGTGGCCGTAGCCATCGGCTTTCAGAACCGGGCAGAGTTCGACGTCGTCGGCGATGCGCGTTCGCAGCGCCGTCACGTTGTGGCGGAGAGCGCCGAGATCGATCCGGGCCTCGGCCCGCTGGTACATCAGTCGCCGGTGAGGGCGGCCAGGACGTCGACCCGGGTGACCACGCCGACCAGTCGGCCCTCTTCATCGACTACCGGCAGACGGTTGTGATGCTTCTCGGAGATCAGCTTGGCCGCGTGCTCGGCCGGTTCGTCCGGGTGAACGGTCAGCGGATCGGAAGTCATCATCTCGGAGGCGTTCGAGGCGAACGCCTTCTTCGCGCGCTCCTCGAAGTGCTTGGTCGATTCGAGGAAGACGACACCTCCCATGATGTTGACGTAGTGCGGCAGGTGGAAATCGGCGTTCTCGTCCGAGATCACGAGATCGGCCTCGGTGATGATGCCGACGACCTTGCGGGTTTCGTCGACGACCGGCAATCCGGGAAGGTCGTTCGTCTGGAGGGCCGCGATCACCGACCGGACGTCGTCGTCCGGTGAAACGGTGGCGGGCTCACGGTCCATGATGTCGGCTACGGTCGGCATAGCGCTTGAGATTATTCCAAGGCCCGGTCATCAGGGGCTGCGGCTCGTAACGCCTGCGGCAGGACCTCGATCACATCGAAGGCGATCACGCCTTCGTTGCTGCCGACCTGATCGGCGGCGATCCGGCCGGCGACGGTGTGGGCATAGACCGCGGCGCAGGCGGCCGCAAAGGGCTCGAGCTCGCGTGCGAGCATCGCCGCGACGACCCCGGCCAGCACGTCACCGGTGCCGGCCGTGGCCAGCCCCGGGGCCGGCAGATCGTTGATCGCCACCCGTTCACCGTCGGTGACGATCGTGTCGTCACCCTTGAGTACGACCACAGCATTGGTGGCCACTGCCAGGTCCCTTGCGGATTGGAGGCGAAAGGCGTCGACCTCGGACGAGGTCAGGCCGAGCAGCTTGCCCATCTCCCCCGTGTGCGGCGTCAGGACGGTCGTGCCCTTGCGGCCCTTGATTGACGCAAGCTTGCCGTCGAGCCCGCCGAGGCCGTCGGCGTCGATCACCAGCGGTCCGGCGATCTTCGCGGCCAGGGACCGGATCAGTTTGCCGGTGTCCTTGCGACGGCCCATGCCGGAACCGAGCACGGTCGCGGCAGCTCCTGCGCAGTGCTCGAGGATCTCGTCCTTCGCGTCGCTGCCGAGGTGTCCTTTGGTGCTACCGCAGCCGAGCGACATCACTTCGGTCAGCTTCACTTCGAAGATTGATTCGAGGTCGGCCGGCACGGCGACCGTGGCGTAACCGGCGCCGGCCCGGATCGAACCCTCCGCGGCCAGGCAGACAGCCCCGGTGAGGCCCTTTGAGCCGCCGACCACGGAAACGCGGCCGGAGCTGAACTTGTTCGAGGCGACTCCCCGCCGCGGCGGCAGCCCGAGCACGGTTGAGTTGATCCGCCCCGCCGCGTCACCCGCGGGGGCGCCACGCGGAATGCCGATGTCGACGACCTGAACCGCCCCGCACAGATGCTTTCCGGGGGCAATCAGGTGTCCAATCTTCAATGCGTGGAAGGTCACTGTGTGATCAGCCCTCACCGCAAGCCCGGCCTCCCCGGTCGAAGCGTTCACGCCCGACGGTATGTCGCAGCTGACCACGGTCGCCCCGGCGGCGTTGATCGCTTTGATCGCCGTGCCGGCCGGGTCCCGGGGCTCACCCTCGAAGCCTGTTCCGAGGACGGCGTCGATGATCGTGCCCGAGCCGTCCAGGCGGCTCAGGGTCTCGGATCCTTCGAAGATCTCGACGCCGATCAGCCTCCGGTAGTTCGCGAAGGCGTCGGTACTGAGTTCGTCGACGACATAGAGCAGCAGCACCTCGGCGGAGTACCCGGCTTCGACCAGGTGGCGGGCGGCGACCAGGCCATCACCTCCGTTATTGCCCTTTCCGCAGACCACCCGGATCGGACCGGGCCCGGCCACTTCGGCGGTCGATTCGGCCAGCGCCCGCCCGGCGGCCTCCATCAGGTCGAGCGACGCGATGCCACCCTCGTCGATCGCCCAGCGGTCCGCCGCTCCCATGCCGCGGGCGTCATAGACCGGGTCAAGCCAGCTCGCCATCAGGCGGCCTCGGCGATGGCCACGGCGCCGGCGATCTCGCGTTCGTGGGTCAGGCTCACGCTGACCCGCAATCCGCGTTCGTCGGCGGCCCGGCGGACGCCGTCATGGAGCCGGACCTCGGGCGGGGTCCCGGCGACGATTTCGATGTCGCGGAGACTGGTGCCGGGGCCGAGGGCAAGCGCCTTGACCACGGCCTCCTTGGCGGCAAAACGGGCCGCCAGGTGACGGCCCGGGCGGCCGAACGAGGCCGCGTAGTCGAGTTCCCCCGGGGTGAAGAGCCGCTGCGCTAGCCGGGGATGGCGATCGAGGGCGCGTTCAACCCGCGCAATCATGATCAGGTCCATCCCCAGCCCGGAGGGCTTCATTCACCCTCGGCCATCTATCTAGTCCTTCAGACCGAGGTTGAGCTCGAACGTGTTGTCCTCGGATCCGGATCCGCTGACCAGGTACTGGAACTTCTTCAGGATGTCGGCGAATTTAGCCACGTCGGGATCGCCACCGGTCGCGTCGGCGATCAGCCCGCCGATCGCCGCCGGGTTGCCGAACATGTCGACGTTCTCGCCCGATAGCGACTCTTCGGCCGCCTTGTAGGAGTCAGAGTCCGCCAGGGTCTCGCCCTTGCCGGACAGCGCCTGCTGCGCGGCGGGCAGGCCGATGGCGATGACCAGGCGGTCACCCTGGAGGGCGATCACGACCGGGCGTCCCGGTAGTTCCGGCGTCTTGACGCTGAAGCCGGTCTGGCCTCCGCCGAGAGGCTTCACCTTGGCGTCGCCGGCGAGTCCGATCAGCGATGAGAACGCTCCGAGCGTGCTCTTCAGCGGCTCGGGGTCCGAGGTCGTGGCGACCAGGGCGCCACCGAGCGTGTCGACCGAATCGCCGCTGACGAAGACGCCGACCGTCTCGAGCGACTCGACGATGCTGCGCACGTCGAAGCCCTGGTTCGAGATCTTGTCGAGTTCCTTGTTTAGCTGACCCGGCTCGACGACGCCTTCGATGCCTTCCTTGTCGATCGCGTCGAGGATCTTGGTGATGTTGGCACCGACATCACCGGTGCCGGCCGCGTAAAGCGAATTGGCCGGGAAGGTCTCCAGTACGGCACTGGGGTCGCCGCTTTCGAGCGCCGGCTCGAGGTTGGTCGCGCCGACCAGCGAGATCTCGTCAGCCGTGGGGACCAGGCTGATGAGGGTTGCGGTATCAGTCACGTCCGAGCCGAGCGTCGAGTAGAGCGAAGAGACGTCGAACCCGCTCGACTTCGTGGCGGCGAGCAGCGGCTCGTGGATGATGTAGACGTTCAGCAGGCTGCCGTCGGCCGCCTTGCCGGACACGTCTGAGAAGGCGGAGGTGCCTTCGAGCGAATCGCCCTGCGAGGCATCGACCATCGCCTTGAACACGTCTTCGGAAGTCGCGAAGACGACATAGTCATCGACGATGCCGAGTACTGAATCGTCGTCTTTGCTGACCTTGTAGGAGAAGCCTTCGTACTCACCATCGGTCGCGTTCTCTTCACCGGCCGCCTTCTCGATGAAGGACTGGCTGGCATCGACGTCAGTCGTCTCCGCGACGAGGCCGACGTCTTCGCCATCGGTCGCGTCCATATCAGGCGTCAAGGAAGCATCTCCGGAAGCGACCGAATCCGCAGCATCGGTCGCGAAGTCGCCGCCGACGTAAAAGGCGGCGTTCTCGCCGAGCCAGGGCTCGACGTCTTCCGTGTAGCTGACGTCGCCTTCTTCGGCGTTGGCCAGGGCGTCATCGATCGTGTCGCTGAGCGGGCTGCCGGTCAGTTTGGTCGCGAGCTTGTTGACGTTGTCTGCGAGCTCCTGGTCCGGGCGGACGCTGCCTTCGACGTAGACGAGCGCGTCGGCCGGCACGTACTTGGCGAGTGCCGAAGTCGCATCGTCACCGCTGCTGCCGCCACCACAGGCGGAGAGGGCGAGGGCCAGAGCTGCGGTTGCGATCAGGGCTGGGACTGTGTAACGAAGCACTTTGGTAGGCATGGTCCGGAACCTTACAGCGTGTGATCGCGAGGTTCTAGCGGCCGGCTACCAGCCATCGGCATACCGGCTATTCGACGGTGACCGTCTTTGCGAGGTTGCGCGGCTGGTCCACGTTCAGGCCGTTCAGACGAGCCACGTGGTAAGCCAGCAGCTGCAGTGGCAGGATCGCCAGCAACGGCTGGAGAACCCAGTCGGTGGTGGGAATCGTGATCGTCTCCTCGGCCACGGCCTCGACCCGTCCGGAACCCTCGGTCGCGACCGCGATCGTCTGGGCACCGCGGGCCCGGACTTCCTCGATGTTCGAGAGCATCTTGTCCAGGATCGGGCTGTTGGTCGCGACGCAGACGACCGGGGTCGATTCGTCGAGCAGCGCGATCGGGCCGTGCTTCATCTCGCCGGCCGCGTAGGCGTCGCTCGGGATGTAAGAGACCTCTTTCAGCTTGAGCGCGCCTTCGAGGCAGACCGGCAGACCGATGTGCCGGCCCAGGAACAGGAAGAACTTCTGGTCGAAATGGCGCTTTGATATCTCCAAAACCTGGTCAGAGACCTGATCGATGGTTGCCTCCATCGCATCCGGGATGCGCTTGAGCTCGGCCACCAGTTCAACCACCCGCTCATGCGGCAGGGTCTGCCGGAGTTCGGCAAGGCGCAGGGCGAGCAGGTACATGGCCGCCACCTGGGCGACGAAGGTCTTGGTTGCGGCGACGCCGATCTCCAGGCCTGCCCTGGTGTAGAGCACGGCATCGGCGTCCCGGGTCGCCTGGCTGCCCATGATGTTGGTCACGGCGAGGACCGTGGCGCCGGCCTCCTTGGCCAGCCGCATCGCGGCCAGTGTGTCGGCGGTCTCGCCCGACTGGGTGATGCCGATGACCAGGTCGCCGGGGCCGATCACCGGGTTGCTGTACCGGAACTCGGAAGCGATGTCCATCCCGACCGGGAGCCGTGCCCACTCACCGATTGCGTAACGGCCGACCAGGCCGGCGTGGTAGGAAGTTCCGCAGGCGACGATCATTATCCGTTCGACCCCGGCCAGATATTCGTCGCTCAATCCGATGTCGGAGAGGTCGACCCCGTCGTCATTGGGCATGCGGTCCAGGATCGTCTCGGCGATGGCTTCCGGCTGCTCGTGGATCTCCTTCATCATGAAGGTGTCGTAGCCACCCTTTTCGGCCTGTTCTTCGTCCCATTCGACCGTCTCGGAACCGCGCTCGACCGGCCCGCCTTCGGCGGTGGTGATCGTGACCTCATTCCGGGTCACGGTGACGATCTCGCCGTTCTCGATGGTCATCACCTGGCGGGTCTCGGCCATGAAGGCCGGGATCGCCGAAGCGATGAAGTTCTCTGTGCCCTTCTCGCCGATGCCGATGATCAGCGGCACTTCCTTGCGGGCTCCGACGAGGACGCCGGGCGTCTCGGCGTGCATAGCGACGAAGCCGTAATGGCCGCGGAGTTCGTTGTAGGTGGCCCGGACCGCCGCAGTCAGGTCACCGTCGAAATGTTTGGCGATGAGGTGGGCGATCACCTCGGCGTCGGTCTCCGAGCTGAAGACCCTGCCCTCGGCCTCAAGCTGAGTGCGCAACTCGGCGTGGTTCTCGACGATGCCGTTAAGCGCGATCTGGACGTCGCCGGTCTCATCCGAATGCGGGTGGGCATTGGCTTCGGTGACCCGCCCGTGGGTCGCCCAGCGGGTGTGGGCGATGCCGGTCCAGGCGCCGTCGGCAGTCGGGCTGTCGGAGAGCCCGGCCAGTTCGGTGGCGGCCAGCGCCTCGCGGAGATTGGCCAGGTTGCCGACCGCGCGGACCTTCTCGACCCCTTCCGGAATCAGCATGGCGACGCCGGCCGAGTCGTATCCCCGGTATTCGAGCTTCTCGAGACCGGCCACGAGAATTTCCTCGCAGGGCCGTTCGCCGACGTATCCGATGATTCCGCACATGAGCGAGTAAGGCTACGAGATCGGCCCGGTCACGAGCACGGCTGTCGCCGGACCCGCACACCACGCCGACCGTCTCAGCCCAGTTCGGCCTTGACCAGTTCGACCAGGCCGGCGGCAATCTCTTCCGCCTCTTCCTGGGAAGGAGCTTCGACCATGACCCGGACCAGGGGCTCGGTCCCGGAGGCCCGGATCAGCACCCGGCCGCGTCCCTCGAGGCCGGCGTTGGCGCGGTCGACGGCACTCCAGACCGGCTTGGCGCCATCGATCGCGCCGCGATCGGCCACGGTCACGTTGACCAGAGTCTGGGGAAGTTTCTCCATGACGCCGGCTTCGCTCAGCGGACGGCCGCCGAGGGCGTCGAGCACCATCAGCGCCGCCGCGATGCCGTCACCGGTCGGCGCGTAGTCGGTCGAAATTATGTGCCCCGACTGCTCACCGCCGAGGGTCCACCCCTTCTCCTTCAGCGCCTCGGTGACGTACCGGTCACCGACACTGGTGATCTCGACTTCGATCCCGGCATCGGCCATCGCCTTGTGAAATCCGTAGTTGGACATGACCGTGACGGCGATGCCGCCGCCGAGGTCCCCGCGGGCCTGACGGTGGGTCGCGATCAGGCTGATCAGCTGGTCGCCGTCATGCACGTTTCCGTCCCCGTCGACCGCCAGGACGCGGTCCCCGTCGCCGTCGAAGGCGAAGCCGATGGTGGCATCGGATTCGGCCACCCGCCGGGCCAGTCCGCCGACCTCGGTCGAGCCGCAGCCGAGGTTGATGTTCCGGCCGTCGGGCTCGTTCGCCATCAATTCGACGTCGGCGCCGAGCCGCTGGAAGATCTCGCCGGCCACGCGGTAGGTCGAGCCGTTGGCACAGTCGAGAATGACCTTGAGTCCGTTCAGTTCGAGCCGGAACGCGGTCTGGAGCGCCCGCAGGTAGTCGGCTTCCGCGGCTCGCAGCTCGGTGATGCTGCCGGGGCGGTCGGCCACCGGAGGCGGATCCTGGATCAGAGCCTCGACCCCGGCTTCGGTCTCATCGTCGAGCTTGCCGCCGTCGCCGCCGAACAGCTTGATGCCGTTGTCCCAGTAAGGATTGTGCGAGGCGGACACGGCCGCGGCCATGTCGAAGCCGTACTGGCGGCTGAGCAGGGCAGCCGCCGGGGTCGGCAGGATCCCGCCGAGCAGCACGTCGCCGCCGGCTTCGGAGATTCCCGCGGCCAGCGCAGCTTCGAGCATCGGCCCGGATTCACGCGAGTCGCGGATAATGAGCACGCGAGGCCTTTCGACTGGCAGGGCGGCGGTGCCGGCCCGCCCGATCGAAACGGCGAGTTCCGCGTTCAGTACCTCGCCGACGCGGCCGCGGACTCCGTCCGTGCCGAACAATTTGCGGATCGAGGAAGCCAGGGCCTTAGCGCTTTGAGAACTGCGGCTTCTTACGGGCCTTCTTGAGGCCGGCCTTGCGACGTTCCTTGGCCCGTGAGTCACGGGTCAGGAAGCCGCGGCGCTTGAGTTCAGCGCGAAGCTCGGGGTCGACCTCGGTCAGGGCGCGGGCGATGCCGTGGCGCACGGCCCCGGCCTGGCCGCTGATGCCACCGCCATGGACGCGGATTCGGATCTCGAGGTTCGATTCGTAACCGGTCGCGACCAGCGGTGAGTTGACGATCGTGCGATGCCGGGCCCGCGGGAAGTACTCCTCGATCTCACGTTCGTTGATCTGGATCTTGCCGTCACCGGCGAGAACGATCACCCGGGCGACCGAGCGCTTGCGCTTGCCGGTCGCGATGTAGCGGGCATCCTTGGCGATCTTGGCGGGCGCCGGGGTCGGCGCCGGGGCGTCTTCGTCTTCGTCACCGGATTCGGCTTCACGCTCGGCGCGTTCTTGCTCTTCGGCTTCCAGACGGGCACGCTCTTCGATGCTGAGCTCGGCGACCGGCTCGACCGAGATCGGCTCGAGGTCGGCACCGGGCGGAAGGTCGGATCCTTTTTCGATGACGGCTTCTTCGACGATCACGGTCTCTTCGACCACCTCACCGTCTTCGATGACGGTTTCGGTCTGGACGGCTTCAACTTCGACGGATCCGTCTTCAGCGACCTCTTCGGTCACCTCGAGCTCGACGTCAACTTCGACTTGCGTGTCGGCGTCGGCCCCTTCTTCTGGGCTCTCTTCCGGCGTTTCCTCAGTGACTTCTTCGCCGGTCACTTCTTCAGGTTCAGGTGTTGCTTCGTCCGCAGCCTCAACGTTTACCGCTTCGTCGTTCGTCTCTTCTTCGCTCACGTGGTGATCTCCATCGGCTTGGGCTGCTGGGCCTGGTTGTTGTGCTCCGGTCCGGCATATACCTTCAGCTTCAGCAGCTGCGCTCGACCAAGCTTGTTGCGCGGCATCATTCCCTTGACCGCCTTGCGAATGACTTCCTCCGGCTGCTTCTCGAGCATCTCGCCGAGGGTGCGGGACTTGATCCCTCCCGGGTAGCCACTGTGCCGCCAGTAGATCTTGGAGTTCACCTTGTCTCCGGTGACCTTGATCTTTTCGGCATTGACCACTACGACGAAGTCTCCGGTGTCGATGTGCGGGGTGTAATCCGGCTTGCGCTTGCCGCGCAGGACATCGGCGAGCTGGGTGGCGAGCCGGCCCAGGGTCTTGCCCTCGGCATCGACTACGTACCAGTCTCTCTGGCGTGTGGTGGGGGTGGCTACAAAGGTCTTCATAGGTAAAAGTCCGCAGCGAGCCGAACGCTCGCGAACACGGCTTGCGCATGATAGGGAAACGAGGCCTCACACGCGTTGCAGACCTCGGATGAATCGCGAGATCTCACGCAAATTCCATTCTGGAAAGCATTTCACGCTCTATTTGATGGAAATGCTTTCCAGAATGGGTCTGTTCGGCCGCTTCGCTCCCTATACTGACATCAATTCAATAGCCGAACCCCAGCCGGTCTCCGGTCCGGGGCGGAGGAACCAACGGGGAGATTTATCCCCATGGGGCGAATCAGGGGCATTCATTGCCCGGTAGCGCAACTCTTTCAGCGCGAGCCCGACAGCTAACTCCGCAGGCGCGTCCGAAAGAGAAATGTCGACCGGTAGAACGAAGTCCCTGAGCCTTGCCGCATGCGCGATCTTCCTGATCTGCGCCGGTCCCGCCTTCGCGATCACCTCCGGTGGCGGCCTCGCCGTGCCGAAGGCCGCCGAGATCGACGATGTCGTCTGCCTCTCAGGCTGCACCGAGATCAGGACCTCCTCCCCCGGCGGCAAGATCCAGGTCAGCGGGTCGGACCTCGGCACGGTCTCGTACGTGAGCTTTGCCGGCAAGAACAAACGGACCAAGGCCAAGCCGTATTTCACGGCCGAAGACCGGGTCGAAGCCGTCGTGCCGGAAGACGCCCGGACCGGCCGGGTCCGAATGATCAGCTCTTCGGGCTACGCGTCCGACTTCTCGGAGGAGAAACTGGACATCGGCGAAGCGATGGAGCTCGGCCGTACCTCACCGATCCGGCTCACTGACGCCGAGACCAGCCCGTCCCGGGCCTACCAGTACGGCAAGAAGCGCCCGACGCTCAACTACGTGATCAACGGCGGCAAGGAAATCAACGACCTGCGCATCGACATCACTTCGTCTTCGGGCCAGGTCGTCGACAGCAAGTTCAAGGAGAACGTTCCGACCGGGACCGGCCAGTCGGTCGGCTGGAACGGCCGCACCTCCGCCGGCAAGTCCGCTCCCAACGGCGCCTACCGCTTCGTCGTGCGCAGCACCGACGGCACCGAAGCGATCGTTTCGAAGTCGCTGACCAAGGCCTCCCGCAGCAAGAAGGAGGCCGACCCCTTTGCCTTCAAGATCTACGGCTACGTGTTCCCGATACGGGGTCCGCACACCTACGGCGACGGCCTCGGCGCCGGTCGCGGCCACCAGGGCCAGGATGTCCTCGCCGACTGCGGTACCAAGCTGATCGCGGCCCGCGCCGGCACGGTCTACACGAACGACTACCAGGCCAGCGGCGCCGGCAACTACCTGGTGATCAACATCAAGGGTGCTGGTGGCAAGAGCCACGTCTACATGCACATGCTCGAGCCCTCTCCGCTCAAGGAAGGCACGCATGTCAAGACCGGGCAGCGGATCGGAAAGGTCGGCACGACCGGCCACAGCACCGCCTGTCACACCCACTTCGAAGTCTGGTCCGGACCCGGCTGGTACCAGGGCGGAACCTTCATCGATCCCACCACCCCGCTCAAGCGGTGGGACAAATACTCCTGATTTGATTTCGCCCCCTTGACGGCGGGGCCGTCGTGCGCCTAGGCTCAGCTCTATCGTCTACTGGAGGAGGCTGCATGACCGATTCGACCCAGGCGCCCGGGGCTGACGAAGAACGGCTCGCCGAGCTCGGCTACACCCAGTCGCTCGATCGTGCCTGGAGTTCGTTCTCGAACTTCGCGATTTCGTTCACGATCATCTCCGTTCTGGCCGGCTGTTTCACGACCTACCAGTTCGCCTGGAATGCCGGCGGTCCCATTGCAATTTCATGGGGCTGGCCGATTATCTGCGGACTCATCCTGCTCGTCGCCGTCTCGATGTCAGAGCTGGTTTCCAAATACCCGACCGCGGGCGGGATCTACTACTGGTCATCCGACCTCGGCGGCAAAGCCTGGGGCTGGTTCACCGGCTGGTTCAACCTGATCGGCCTCGTGGGCGTGACGGCATCCGTCGTCTACGGCTCGGCGGCCTTCCTCAACACCGTGCTCAGCATCTACGGCGTGGACCTCGGATTCATCAACTTCAGTGACGCTGAAAACGCGCTGCGCGAAACCTTCATTCTGTTCGTGGTCATTCTCGGGCTTCACTCCCTGATCAACATCTACTCGTCGCCGCTGGTGGCCAAGGTCAACAACGTCTCGGTCTGGTGGCACGTGGTCGGCGTCGCCGTGATCATCGGCCTGCTGGTCATCGTCCCGTCCGAGCACGCGAGTCTCGACTTCGTCTTTACCCAGACCTTCAACAACACCGGCCTCTTCAACGGTTCGACGGCCACGGCGGCCTTCTGGTTCTACATCCTGCCGCTCGGCTTCCTGCTGACCATGTATACGCAGACCGGCTACGACGCCTCTGCCCACATCAGCGAGGAGACCAAGGGCGCCGCCATGGGTGCCGCCAAAGGTGTCTGGCGCTCGGTCTTCTGGGCCGGCCTGATCGGCTGGCTGGTTCTGCTGGCGATCACGTTCGCCGCCTCGGAGAGCCTCGTGCCGCAGATCAACGATGCGGAAGTCGCCCCGTTCGGGGTCGGCACTACGCTCTCGATCCTTGATCTCGCGCTCTCTTCGTGGGCGGCCAAGATGGTCCTGATCATCGCCACGGTCGGTCAGCTCTTCTGCGGCATGGCCTGCCTGACCAGCTCGTCCCGTATGTGTTACGCCTTCTCGCGTGACCGGGCCGTTCCCGGACACCGGCTCTGGACCAGGCTCAACCACCATCGGGTCCCGCACCTCTCGGTGCTGTTCATGGCGGCGTGCGCGCTTGTGGTCACCCTGCCGGCGCTGATCGGCGATGACGCCGGGATCGCCTTCGCTTTCAACGCGGTCGTCTCGATCGCCGTGATCGGCCTCTACATCGCTTACATGATCCCGATCTACCTGCGCTGGCGCAAGGGCGACGACTTCGAGCCCGGGCCGTGGACCCTGGGCAAGAAGTACAAGTGGATCAATCCGATCGCGGTCGTCTGGGTGATCCTCTGCGTGATCATCTTCAGCCTCCCGACCGCCCCGATCTCGATCCCCTGGGACTCGACCTTCGACATCAGATACCTCAACTACGCCCCGATCACCGTCCTGGTGGTGATCATCGCGGTCGGCCTCTGGTGGCTGATTTCGGCGAAGAACCACTTCACCGGGCCGATCCGCCAGGTACATACCGATGAAACCGGGCGCGTGATCGATGAAGGCGAGATCGCGGGAGAAAATCCCCCGGGTGCCGGGACGCCCGGAACCTGAGGTGGATCTCGACGAACTACGCGCCGCCGTCGAGGCGGGCACGGTCGACACCGTCCTGCTCGCGATCGCTGACATGGAGGGCCGCCTCCAGGGAAAACGGCTGACCGCTTCTCATTTCCTCGACCAGGTGCTCGAGGAAGGCGCCGAGGGCTGCAGCTACCTGCTCACCGTCGACGCCGAGATGGAGACAGTGGGCGGTTACGAGATGACCTCGTGGGACAAGGGTTACGGAGACTTCGAGATGAAGCCCGACCTTTCGTCCCTTCGGCCGATTCCCTGGCATGAAAAGACGGTCCTTCTTATGGCGGATGCCTCGTGGCACGACGGCCAGCCCGTCGTCGCGTCTCCACGGCAGATCCTCCGCCGTCAGCTGGAGCGCCTCGAGGAACGCGGGCTGATCGCGAACGCCGCCACCGAGCTGGAGTTCATCGTCTTCCGCAATACGTATGAAGATGCATGGAAGCGTGGCTTCCGCGACCTCGAGCCGGCCAACCTCTACAACATCGACTACTCGCTGCTCGGCAGCGCCCGGGTGGAGCCGCTGATCCGGCGGATCCGCAACGAAATGGGTGCCGCCGAAATGGTCGTGGAAAACTCGAAAGGCGAATGCAACCTCGGCCAGCACGAGATCAATTTCCGCTACGAGGACGCCCTCAAGACGGCGGACCAGCATGCCATCTTCAAGACCGGCACCAAGGAGATCGCCGCGCAGGAGGACTGCTCGATCACCTTCATGGCAAAGTGGGACGAGCGTGAAGGCAGCTCCTGTCATATCCACCTCTCGCTCGCCGGAACCGACGGTAAGAACGCCTTCGCCGCGGATCAGGCCATGTTCGATCATTTCATCGCCGGGCAGCTGGAATACATGCGGGAGCTGACCCTTCTGTACGCGCCCAACATCAACTCGTTCAAG
The DNA here is from genome assembly GCA_016650125.1 of Thermoleophilia bacterium. Classification (GTDB taxonomy): domain Bacteria; phylum Actinomycetota; class Thermoleophilia; order Solirubrobacterales; family 70-9; genus 67-14. The sequence continues at coordinate 115,691 of JAENWT010000003.1, read as the reverse complement.
CGATTCGCCGAAGGCACCTTTGCGCCGACCGCGGTGACCTGGGGCAAGGACAACCGGACCTGCTCCTTCCGCGTGGTCGGCCAGGGCGAAGGACTCAGGGTCGAAAACCGCCTGCCAGGTGCCGACGTCAACCCGTACCTGGCGATCAGCGGAATGATTGCCGCGGGCCTGGACGGAATCGACAAGGAGATCGAGCTTCCACCGCCCGTCGACGGCAACGCCTACACCTCGGGGGCCGAACGGGTGCCTTCCAACATGTACACGGCCCGGGACCTCTTCTCGGAAAGCAAACTCGCCAATGAGGCCTTCGGCGAGGAAGTGGTTCGCCACTACGTTCACCGGGCCGAGTTCGAGATCGAGACATTCGAGGCCGCGGTCACCGACTGGGAGCGCTACCGCGGGTTCGAGCGACTTTGACGGCTGCCGCGGGCACCGCGGGCGCCTGCCTGATCGGGATCTCGGCGGCGACCGAGCCGGCCCGCTGGGGAGCATGGAACCAGCTCGCTGACCTGGCGCCACACGACTACGCCCTGACCGTTCAGCGGGCCGGCGGCGTCGCCGTCCTGCTGCCGGCCGACCCGGTGGTCGCCGGAGACCCCGCCCCCCTCCTCGACCGGTTCGACGGCCTGATCCTCGGCGGCGGAGCGGATGTCGATCCGGCCTCCTACGGCGCCGAAGCGGCGGCCCAGACCACCGACATCCGTCCCGAACGGGACGAGTTCGAGTTAGCCCTGGTGAAGGGAGCCCTCGAAAAGGATCTGCCACTCCTCGGCATCTGCCGGGGGTTCCAGTTGATGAACGTGGCGGCCGGCGGAACGCTGGTGCAACACCTGCCGGACGCCGTCGGGCACGAACGCCACCGCACCGTTCCCGGTCAGTTCGACGAGCACGAGGTCGAGTTGATCAGTGGCTCCCGCATCGCCGGCATCTGCGGATCCGAACGGGTGCTCGTCCAGTCCCATCACCATCAGGGCCTCGACCGGATCGCCGACGGTCTCGAGGTGACCGGCGCCGCGATCCCCGATCGCATCGCCGAAGCGATCGAGATTCCGGACAAGTCGTTCGCGCTCGGCGTCCAATGGCACCCGGAAGTCGATGAAGGGGATTCGCTGATCGCGGCTCTGGTCGATGCCGCCCGTGCGAGAATGGGCGCCTGATGCTCGCCGTAGTCGAACCCGCGACCGAAGAGGTGATGGCCGAGGTCCCGCGGGCAGGCGTGGACGAGGTCGATGCCGCGGTCGCTTCCGCCAAAGCCGCGTTTCCGGCATGGCGCGCCGTCGGCCCCGCCGACCGGGCCACGCTGATGCGGCTGATCGCCGACGGCATCGAGACCCGGCTCGACGAGCTGGCCACGATCGAAGCCCGGAACGCGGGCAAGCCGATCAATGACGCCCGGGGCGAGATCGGGATGGTGGTCGACACCTTCCGTTACTACTCGGGTGCCCCGGAGCGCCTGCTCGGCCAGACGATCCCGGTCGCGGGCGGGGTCGATTTCACCTTCCGCGAGCCGATGGGCATGATCGGGCTGATCGTGCCCTGGAACTTTCCCCTGGCGATCGCTTCATGGAAGGTCGCGCCGGCCCTGGCCGCCGGCAATACGGTCGTGCTGAAGCCCGCCGAGCTGACCCCGCTCACGGCGCTGGAGCTCGAAAAGATCGTGCTCGAAGCGGGAGTCCCCGAAGGCGTGCTGAACGTGGTCGCCGGACCCGGGCGCACCTGCGGAAACCGGCTGGTCGAGCACCCGGACGTCAACAAGATCGCCTTCACCGGTTCGACCGAGGTCGGCCGGGGCATCATGGCCGGGGCGGCGGCAACGATCAAGCGGGTCACGCTGGAGCTCGGCGGCAAGTCGGCCACCATCGTCTTCGCCGACGCGGACATCGAAGCGGCGGCGGCCGCGGCACCTTCCGCGGTCTTCGGCAACGCCGGACAGGACTGCTGCGCACGGTCGCGGATCCTGGTCGAGAGGTCGCAGGTGGATCGCTTCCTCGAAGCGATGGAGGCCGCCGTCGGAAAGATGCGGGTCGGCGATCCGCTTGACGAGGCGACCGAAATGGGACCACTGATCTCGGCCTCCCACCGCGAGAAGGTCTCATCGTTTGTCCCCGACGACGCCCCGGTCGCGTTTCGCGGCAGCACCCCCGACGGCCCCGGCTACTGGTTCGCCCCGACGGTGTTGTCCCCGGTCGCAAACTCGGACCGTGCGGCCCGTGAAGAAATCTTCGGCCCAGTCGCCTGCGTGATCCCGTTCGAAGGCGAAGCCGAAGCGATCCAGATCGCCAACGACACCGAGTACGGCCTCTCGGGCTCGATCTGGACCGGTGACGGCGCCCGGGCCCTGAGGGTCGCGCGACTGATCGACACCGGCGTTCTTTCGATCAACTCGAACAGCTCCGTGCGGGTCTCCACGCCGTTCGGCGGCTTCAAGCAATCCGGGGTCGGACGGGAGCTCGGACCAGACGCTCTCGACCACTACACCGAGGTGAAAAACGTGTTCTACGCAACTGAAGAGAGCGGCTGATGCCGGGCCGACTCGAAGGCAAGGTCTGTGTCGTCACCGGGGCGGCGTCGGGCATCGGCGCCGAATCCGCCCGCCTGTTCGCCCAGGAGGGAGCGATCGTGGTCGGAGTGGATCTCTCTCCTGATTCGGAGGGCGAATTCACACTCGAAGTCGACGTGTCCGATGACCACGGGGTCCGTGACATGTACGAGCAGGTGCGGGAAAAGTACGGGCGGATCGACGTGCTGTTCAACAACGCCGGCGTCAACCCGCCGGAGGACGAATCGGTGCTCGACACACCGCTCGAGACCTGGCAGCGGATCCAGGACATCAACGTGCGCAGCGTCTTCCTCTGCTGCAAGCACGGCATCCCCCACCTGATGGAGACCGGCGGCGGCTCGGTGATCAACACCGCCTCCTTCGTCGCGATCCTCGGCGCCGCGACCTCCCAGATCTCCTACACCGCCTCGAAGGGCGCCGTCCTCGCCATGTCACGGGAGATGGGGGTCGAGTTCGGCCGGCGGGGCGTGCGCGTCAACGCGCTCTGCCCGGGACCGGTCAACACCCCCTTGCTCGAAGAACTCTTCGCTTCGGATCCCGCCCGGGCCTCCCAGCGCCTGGTCCACATCCCGATGGGAAGGTTCGGCGAAGTCCGCGAGATCGCCCAGAGCGCGCTCTTCCTCGCCTCGGACGAATCGTCCTTCGTCACCGCGTCGGCCTTCATGGTCGACGGCGGACTGTCCGGCGCCTACGTGACGCCGGAATAGCCCTTTTGATCAGCGTGGCGGGCCGCTTGCCATCTGGACCCTACTAATGAGAACGGTTCTCATTCTGATATAAGTCCCTGATGTTCGAAACTTTCAGCCTGCCATTCGTCCAGGAAGGACTGCTCGAGATCCTCTTGCTGTCGATTCCGGCTGGACTGATCGGCACCTGGATCGTGCTGCGCGGACTCGCCTTTCACTCACACGCGATCGGGACGGCGTCTTTCCCGGGCCTGGTCCTGGCCGACGGGATCGGCTTCTCCGCCGCCCTTGGCGCTTTTAGCGCGGCCGGCGCCTTCACCCTGCTCTCCGCCCTGCTCGCCCGCTCCCGGAGGACGGCGGCCGACAGCGTCACCGCCCTGGCCCTGGTCGCCTGTCTCGCCACCGGGGTGATCCTGGCCAGCGACGTCTTCGGCTCAGGGGCGAACGTCGACACTCTCCTCTTCGGCTCGCTGCTGGCTATCGACTCCGGCGACATCTGGCTGGCCGCGGCGGCGGCCGTTCTCGCAATCCTCACGACGCTGCTCCTCGGCCACCACTGGCTGGCCAAAGGATTCGACGAGGACTCTGCCGCCCGGCTGAGGTCCGGGTCCGAGCTCTTCGACACAGCCCTGCTCGCGGTCGTCGCGGTCACGGTGGTTGCCAGCCTGAGCGCTGTAGGCGCCCTGCTCATCTCCGCTTTGATGGTCGTTCCGGCGGCAACGGTCAGGCTGTTCGCGCGCCGGGTCAGGACCCTTCAGCTGACGACGATCGCGCTGGTGATACTCGAAGGAACATTCGGGCTCTGGCTTTCGGTTGAGACCAACGCCCCTCCCGGCGCAACGATCGCGGTCGTGAGCGGTGCTGTTTTCGCTTTCGCATTCTTTGGCCGTGCGCTCGGGCGCCGGTCCAGGGTGCGGCCGCTCGCCGTGGCGACCGCGGTGCTCGCCCTGACCGGTTTTGCCGCCGGATGTGGCGACCAGAGCTCCGGCGGTGACGGGCCGAAGGTCGTCGCGACCACCACCCAGGTCCGGGACTTCGTTTCGGAGGTGGGCGGCGACCAAGTCGACCTGACCGGCATCCTCCAGCCCAACACCGACCCGCACGAATACGAACCGCGCCCCTCTGACGTGAAGGCCGTGGCCGACGCCGACATCATCTTCCGTTCCGGGGGTCACCTCGATGAATGGACCGAAGACCTGATCAGGGACAGTGGCAGCGATGCGACCTTAATCGACCTGAGCCAGGACCTTCCGGTGAAGCTCCATGGAGGGGACGATCACACTGAGGAGCACGGCGGAGTCCACGAGAGCGACGAAGAAGACTTCGATCCCCACTGGTGGCAGGACCCCCTGAACGTGAAAGCTGCGACCGCGGAGATCAAAACGGGCCTCACCGAAGCCGCCCCCGGAGATGCCGCCTACTTCCGCGCTCGGGCCCAACGATTCGACCGGAAGATCGACCGGCTGACCAGCGGCATCAAAGCCAGTCTGAAGCGGGTGCCGGTCGCGGACCGGAAGATCGTCACCGACCACGATGCCTTCGGTTACTTCACCGGCCGTTTCAGGATCGAGACCACCGGCACGGTGATCCCGGCACTGACCACCGAGGCCCAGCCGTCGGCCGGTGACCTCGCAGAACTCGAAGAGACGATCCGTCGCGAGCGGGTGAAGGCAGTTTTCCCCGAGTCCTCGGTCTCCCCCGCCCTTGCCGAAGCCGTAGCCCGGGACACCGGGGCCAGCACCGACTATTCGCTCTACGGTGACACCCTCGGGCCGTCCGGGTCGGACGGAGAGACCTGGCTCGGTTCGATGAAAGCAAACGCCGACTCCGTGGTCCGCGGCATGACCGGTGGGCGATACGGATGCTTCGGGGTGTCCGGTGGCTGAGCCGGTCGTCATCGCCGACCACACCTCCCTCGGCTACGGGGGCGAGCTCGCCCTGCGTGGACTCGAGTTTCAGATCCCGGCCGGAACCACGGTCGGGATCCTCGGGCCGAACGGCGGCGGCAAGACCACTCTCTTCCGCGCCCTGCTCGGCGAGCTGAGTCCGGTCTCCGGGCGGCTCCATGTAACGACCACCACGGCCACCGTCGCCCAGACCGACCGCTCCCGGCTCGACTACCCGGTCTCGGCCCTCGACGTGGCGACGATGGGCTCGCTGGCACGCCTGCCCTGGTGGAAGCGCCCGGGCCGGGCCGAACGTGAGCGGGCCCGGGAGGCCCTGGCCGAGGTCGGCCTGGCCGACCGGGCCGACCACCAGTTCGGAGACCTCTCGGGCGGCCAGCGGCAGCGCGTCCTGATCGCCCGGGCGCTGACGGCCGACGCGGAACTGCTGCTCATGGACGAGCCATTCACCGGTCTCGATTCGGCCAACGAGACCCGCCTGGAAGCGCTGATCGACCGCCTCGCCCGATCCGGCCGCACGGTGATGATCGCCACCCACGAGGTCGAACAGGCCGAAAACTGGGATCTCGTCCTCTGCCTGAACCGCGAGCAGATTTCTTTCGGCACGCCGGCCGAGGCGCTCAGCAAACCGGTGCTCGAAGCGACCTACGGCGGACACATCGTCGAGATCCCCGGTCAGCCGGATCTCGGAGTGCTTCCGGCCTCCCACCATCACCACCACGACGGGGAGCGCCGATGATCGACTGGATCGCCGAGCCCCTCAGTTACGGGACCACGGTCCGCGCCCTGGTCGAAATCACCATCCTGGGCGCGATCAGCGGAGCGGTCGGCTGCTGGGTCGTGCTCTACGAGGTTTCCTACAGCGCGGAATCGCTGGCCCACGGCATGTTCCCCGGGCTGGTCGGGGCGGCCCTGCTCGGTCTGCCCCTGCTGCTCGGCGGGGCTGTCGGGATCATCCTTGCCGCGCTGCTCATCGCCCTCATCGGTCGTTTTGCCACCGATGCGGCCGACACCGCGATCGCGGTCGTGGTCACAACCCTCTTCGGCCTGGGGGTCCTGATGGCGCTCTCGCCCGACAGTCCCCCGGGGATCCAGTCACTCCTTTTCGGCGACCTGCTCGGGGTGGGCGACGGCCAGCTCGCCGCCACCGCAGCGATCGGGATCGTGGTCATCGGGGTCCTCTGGCTCTTTCATGACCGCCTGCTGGCGATCGGGTTCAACCGCGATGCCGGCCCGTCGCTCGGCATCCGGCCCGGGGTGATAACCGCCCTGCTCCTCGCCCTCGTCGCGGTCACCGTGCTGGTCGGAGTCCAGGGCCTCGGCAACCTGCTGGTCGCCGCGATCCTGGTCGGGCCGGCTGCGGCCGCGCGGCTCGTCTCCCGCCGGATCGGACCGATGATGCTGTCTGCCGTCGTGATCGCCGTGATCGCCGGAGTGGCCGGGATCTACGCCTCGTATTACCTGCGGACCGCTGCCGGGGCCTCGGTCGTGATCGCGTTGCTCGCCTGCTACCTGCTGGCCGCCGCTGCGGCCGCAATGCCGGTCAGGACGCGGGCCACCAGCATTAGGATCAGTTCATGACCGCCGCCAGCAAGGCCGGGGTAAAAAAGTCAGCGACCTGGGCCGAGTACGCCCTCGACCAGCTGTCCGAGGCCGGATACCGCAGCGGCGGCTCACGACGCAAGGTGGTCGAGCTCCTCGGCGACCAGAGCTGTGCGATCACTGCCCTCGAACTGGACGAGCGGTTGAAGGGCGTCGGCCGGGCCACGGTCTACCGCGCACTCGAGCAGATGGAAGAGCTCGGCCTGACCCAGAAGATCGACGTCGGCGGCGACTCAGCCGGCTTCGAAAAGGTCGATCCCGAAGGCCACCATCACCACCACATCGTCTGCACCGACTGCGGCAAGGTGGTCCCCTTCGAAGACAAGCAGCTCGAAAAGGTCATCCACGAAGTCTCAAAGCGGGACGGGTTCCAGATCGAAAGCCACGACATAACCCTCAAGGGAACTTGCGAGGACTGTTAGGCCGTGGGAGCGGTCCGGGTACCCCTGTCCAGGATGCGGTCTGCCGTGGGGTGCGGTGCGGGCATCCCTGTCCAGGATGCCCTGGTAGCGATGAGGACTTCAGGCGAGGCGCCGCTGCGCTTGGGTAATACACAACCGGAGGCACCTGGACAGGGACACCCGCACCACACCTGACCCTGAACCCGTTCTGTGCCGCTTTTACGTCCTATATGCACTGAACGCGGCAAAGAACCGCGTCCCTCCGAGGCCTGACCCGTGTGATGTCGCAGGGGACCGCCCACTGCAGCAAACGCCGAGATTTCCCAGTTGGGAAATCCGGTGCCTTATGAAAAGGCTGCGATGGCTCCGAGAGGGCAAAAACCAGGAGCTTGTTCTCCTGGTTCCGATTTTGCCCGCCCTCGCGGTAGCCCACATTGTGGGCCCTCGCATACTTCGGAGCTTCGGCTACTCCCACTCAATCGTCGCGGGAGGCTTGCTCGAAATATCCAAAGCCACCCGATTAACCCCAGGTATCTCGTTGATGATCCGGTTGGACACGCGCTCGAGAAGGTCGTAAGGAAGTCGTGCCCAGTCCGCTGTCATTGCGTCTTCTGACGTCACCGCGCGGATGATTATCGGGTAGGCGTATGTTCTTCCGTCTCCCTGTACTCCTACCGATCGGATCGCGGGCAGGACGCAGAAGGACTGCCACAGTTCCCGGTAGAGGTTGCCGGCGTGGATCTCTTCCTGGAGGACCGCATCGGCCGCTCGCAGGATGTCGAGCCGCTCCTTGTTGACCTCGCCGCCGATGATGCGGATGCCGAGTCCGGGTCCGGGGAACGGCTGGCGCCAGACCAGGCGGTCGGACAGGCCGAGTTCGGTGCCGACGGCGCGGACCTCGTCCTTGAAGAGCATGCGAAGCGGCTCGACCAGCTCGAACTCGAGGTCCTCGGGCAGGCCGCCGACGTTGTGGTGGGACTTGATCGTCGCCGCGTGGTCGCTGCCGCCGGACTCGATCACATCGGAATAGAGCGTGCCCTGGACCAGGTAGTCGACTTCATCGAGCTTCAGCGCCTCCTCTTCGAAGACCCGGATGAACTCCTCGCCGATGATCTTCCGCTTGGTCTCGGGGTCGGTCTGTCCCTCGAGCCGCTTGAGGAAGCGCTCCTCGGCGTCGACGTGGACCAGCGGGATGCCGAACTCCTTGAAGGACTCGACCACCTGCTCGCCTTCGTTCGCCCTCATCAGGCCGTGGTCGACGAAGACGCAGGTGAGCTGGGTGCCGATCGCCTCGTGGACCAGCTTGGCCGCGACCGATGAATCGACACCGCCGGACAGGCCGCAGATCACGTTGCCCTTACCCACCTGTGCCTTGATCGCCTCGACCTGCTCGGCGACCACCGAAGCCGGATTCCATTGTTCGACGCAGCCGGCAACTTCGCGCAGGAACCGGGTCAGGACCTCGGTGCCGTACGGGGTGTGCACGACCTCGGGATGGAACTGGATGCCGTAGAGCTTGCGTTCGTGGTCCTCCAGGGCCGCGACCGGCGAACCCGGCGTGGACGCGATCGGGGTGAAACCCTCGGGCGCCGCGAACACCGAGTCGCGATGGCTCATCCAGCAGGTTTGCTCCTTGGGGAGTCCGCCGAGGAGCGTGCCGCCATCACCGACCACGAAAAGGTCGGTGCGGCCGAACTCGCCGGCTTCGGCCCCTTCGACCCGGCCGCCGAGGCTGTGCGCCATCGCCTGCATTCCGTAACAGATGCCCAGCACCGGAATCCCGAGTTCGGTCAGGCCCTCCGGGAAGCTGGGAGCACCCGGATCGTGGATCGAAGCCGGACCACCCGAGAGAACCAGAGCTTTCGGATGCCTCGCCAGAATCTCATCGGTTGAAACCGTGATCGGGAGCAACTCGGCGAAAACGCCGCATTCGCGGATACGGCGGGCGATCAACTGCGAGTACTGGCCACCGAAATCGAGGACCAGCACTTCCTCGGTTGTGGCGACCGACATCAGTCGTCGGCCACTTCGACACCCGCCGACACGGCCGCCCGGCCGTTCGAGCCCATGCCGACCGACTGTTCGTTCTGGAGTTTCTTGCCCTCGGACATCAGTGCCGGAGCGACCATCACTTCGGCCCGCTGGAATGAGCGGATGTCTTCGTAACCACAGGTGGCCATCGATGTCCGCAGCGCGCCCATCAGGTTGAAGGTGCCGTCATTGGTGTGGGCCGGACCGAGAAGGATCTCCTCCATCGTGCCGTCCTGAACGGTGGTCACCCGGGTGCCACGCGGCAGCGACGAATGGAAGGTCGCCATGCCCCAGTGGTATCCGCGGCCGGGAGCCTCTTTGGCCCGAGCCAGGGGTGAGCCGATCATGACCGCGTCGGCGCCACAGGCGATCGCCTTGGAGATGTCGCCACCGGTGCTCATGCCGCCGTCACCGATCACGTTGACGTACTCGCCGGTCTCGAGCATGTGCTGCGAGCGGGCCGCGGCCACATCCGCGATCGCGGTCGCCTGGGGCACACCGATCCCGAGGACGCCGCGGGTCGTGCAGGCGGCGCCGGGTCCGACGCCGACCAGGACACCGACTGCGCCTGTGCGCATCAGGTGGAGTCCGGTCGAGTAGGAAGCACAGCCGCCGACCACGGTCGGGATCGGTACGTCGGCGATGAATTCCTTGAGGTTGAGCGGCTCGACCGTGGTCGAGACGTGCTCGGCCGAAATCACCGTGCCCTGGATGACCAGGATGTCGAGACCGGCTTCGATCGCCGTTTCGTAGTACTTCTGCACGGACTGCGGCGTGAAGGATCCGCAGACGACGGCGCCGGCGGCCTTGATCTCGCCGATGCGCTGCGCGATCAGCTCGGGCTTTACCGGAGTCTCGTAGATCTCCTGCATGATCCCGGTGGATTCGTCCCTGGGCGCCTTCGAGACGCGCTCGAGCTGCTCCTCGGCGTCTTCGAAACGAGTCCAGATTCCTTCGAGATTGAGCACGCCGAAACCACCGAGTTTGTGCGTGAGCACGGCGGTCTCCGGGCTGACGACTCCGTCCATCGCGGAAGCGACCAGGGGCAGGTCGAAGCGGTACGGACCCAGCGTCCAGCTGATGTCGATGTCGTCAGGATCACGTGTGCGACGCGAGGGCACGATTGCCACGTCGTCGAACCCGTATGCGCGTCGGCCTTTCTTACCTCGGCCGATCTCAATTTCCAATTAGGTCCTCCAGGGCTGGCGGTTGAAAGGAGCAGGGTATGTGCCCCGTCGGACGATTCTAGTCAGGCTCGCGGCTCGGCCTCTTCTGGCCCGCAAGGCCCTGCACAGGAAGAGCCCCGGCTTCGCGAAGGAAGCCGGGGCTCGACAGGGAGGGGAGCAGGGCGGGCGACTCATGTCACTCGACTCTGCTCATTACTGCCACATGACCGGGGAGGAGAGCCCCGAACCGTTGTCCAAAAGATATCGCCGGCGCCGACCGGCTCACCTCTCATTTCGTACAAGATCGGAGGCTGTTCGCCTGTACCGAGGTCCCGCGACTAAACGCCGGCGGGCGTTTCGACCTGGCGCACGTGAACGCTGTCGAGCAGGCTCTCGACCCGGCCGCGATCGACCCGTCCCGCCCCGAGGTGCTGCGTTGATTCGGCTCCACAGGCGACTCCGTAGGAAAGGCAGCGCTCCGGCGACCAGCCGTCGTAGAGGGCCGCCACGTATCCGGCGACGAAAGCGTCGCCGGAGCCGACCGTGGAGATCGGCTCGAGTGGGTCAATTGTCACTTCCAGCATCCGCTGCTCGGGACCCTCGCCGACCACGGCCACGCAGCCCTGCGGCAGGGTGATCGCGGCTTCAGCGGGACCAAGGTCGACCAGCTCGGAGAGCACTTCGAAGAGCTCGTCCCCCGCTTCGAACTCGTGCCCGACCAGTTCTTCGGCTTCCAGCTGGTTCGGAGTGATCATGTGCGGTCCGGCGCGCATGCCGGCCGACATCGCGTCGCCTTCAGCATCGAGCAGGACCGATATACCGCGACTCCTCAGTGTGGTCACGAGGCGCGCATAGAAGCCGACGTCCACCCCGGGCGGAAGGCTTCCGGCCAGGACGCAGAGCTTGGCGCCGCCGGCCAGGTAGTCGAGACGGCGGATGAAGGAATCGAGTTCGTCGGCCCGGACGGTCGGGCCGCGCTCGTTGATCTCCGTCTGCTCCCCGGAGGTCGGGTCGATCACCGCGAAGTTGATCCTGGTCTCTTCGGAGATCCGGATGAAATCGGTGAGGATCGACTCCTCGCCGAGCTGCTCGATGACGCGCTGGCCGTTGGCGCCGCCGGCGAGGCCGGTGGCGATGACGGGTCGGCCCAGCAGCCCGAGGGCCCGGGCCACGTTGATGCCCTTGCCGCCCGGAGCGGTCCGGCTCTCGACCGAGCGGTGACGGTGCCCCTGACGGAAGTTGGGCACAGCGACCGTACGGTCGATGGCGGCATTCAATGTCACCGAGATAATCATCGTGGTCTCCTGGCTACCCTACGCAACCTTCTCCTCATCCTTGACTGGCGGCGCCGCCTGACCAATGCGGCTGTGCCAAGTATGGCGAAGACGATGACCAAGAGGGCGAGGGCCAGCAGGAGGACGTTGTCCATGAGCTTGTCGAGCAGGCTGGGTTTCTCGATGGCAGTCGCTGAAAAGAGCGGTAACTTGGCGATCACATCGCCGCCGACCGAGACCGTCGCCCGGCCGATCCGCTGGCCCTTCTTGATCGGACCTTCGACTTCTCCCGGCACGACCGTGCTGACCGCGGCCTTCTCGTCCTTCTGGAGACCGATGCGCACCGGGCGCTTCGAGGTGAGCGCCAGGTCCTCGTCCTGGTACTTCACCGGGACCGTGACCACGGCCTTGCCCGGCCGGACCGGAAGGCGCTTCCGGTAGAGCGAAAAACCGTAATCGAGCAGCTTCACCGTCTCGGCGTCCCGGGACAGCTCGGTCGGGGTGCCGATCACGGCGCCGATCAACTCGGTCGCCCGCTTGCGACCGTCGGAGGCGAGGACGTAGCCCGCCTTGTCGGTGTGGCCCGTCTTGATCCCCTGGGCCCAGGAGTTGTCGAGCACGAAGTGGTTGATCGTCTCGATCTCGAGCGGCGGGTCGTAGCTCCGGAGCTTCGCCGTGCGGGACGAGGCGATCCGGCGGAAGCGCGGCATCTCCATCAGCGTCCGGCCCAGGCTGACCAGATCGCGGGCGCTGGTGTAGTGGCGCTTGCCGTCGAGGCCGATCGAGTTGTCGTAGTGCGTGTTCGTGAGCCCCAGCTTGGCCGCGGTCTTGTTCATCAGGTCGACGAAGCGTGGCTCGTTGCCCGACACGGCCTTGGCCAGGGTGACGGCGGCGTCGTTGCCGCTCAGCAGGATCAGTCCGTAGAGGAGATCTTTCACCGACACCTCCTGCCCGGCCTCGAGGCCCATCAGCGATTCACCAGGGATCGCGTCGTAGTCGGTCGCCGTCAGCCTCTTACCCATCGGCAACGAGCGCAGAGACAGGTAGGCGGTCATCAGCTTGGTCGTGCTGGCCATCGGCAGACGTTTGTCGGCGTGGCTCTCGGCGACCGGTTCCCCGGTTCGGGCGTCGATCGCGATCCAGGCCTTGGCGTCGAGCTTCGGCGGCTTGTCCGGCTTGGCCGGCTTGGCCGCGAGAGAGCCGGTGGCGAATCCGGCCGAGACGCAGCAAAGGACGGCGGTCAGCCGAATGATGCGGCCGAGGGCCACGGTCAACGCAGTTTCAGCTCTTGGCCGGCGATCAGGGCCTGCGGGTCGAGATCGGGGTTGAGCACTTGGATCTCTTCGACCGTCACGCCGGTCTCTGCCGCGATCCCGGTGAGCGTGTCCCCGTCCTGTACTTCGTACGTCTTGGACCTGGACTTCGTCTTCTCCTTCTTGCCGGAGTCCTGCTTCTTGCCGACCCTGTTCTGGTTCGGCTTGCCCTTGCCGCCGTCATCGTCACTTCCCGTCGAGCCAGAGATGACGATGAAGACGAGCACGACCGCGCCCGCGAGGGCGACGGCGGCGAGGATTCGGGTTATCGGGGAGGTTTTGGTCATGCGGTGCGGTTAGCTGCCTTGGGACTGCGCAACTGTATAGCGGGATCGGTTGAGCCCCGGTACCCCGCCGGGGCGCCGGGAAGGATCAACCGGAGACGTCCCAGACCGCCTGCCGCAGATCCTCGGCGGCCTGTCCGGGATCGTCGGCTCCACTGATCGAACGTGAGGCCGCGATCATCGCCGCGGCGCGGCCGGGCTCGAAGGCCGCCCCGAGGTCTTCGGGCCGGCCGCCCTGGGCGCCGACTCCGGGAATCAGGAATATCGCGCGGGGCATCAGTTCACGCAGGCGGGCGATGTGTTCCGGCGCGGTCGCGCCGACCACCGCCCCCATGCCGCTCAGCCGGCCGGCGCTGCCGGCCAGGCGGTCGCTGAAACCGTTGACCAACCCGGCGAGGCTTTCGTGGACCGGGCCCTCCGGGGTTTCGAGGTCCTGTACGTCGGCAGCACCGGGATTGCTGGTCCGGACCAACGCGAATACGCCGGAACCGGTCGCTTCGGCCGCGGCGACCAGCGGTTCGAGCGCGTCAGCCCCAAGCAGCGGATTGGCGGTGAAGGCATCCGCTCCGAGCCCGTTCACGGTTCCGAAGGCGGTCTCGGTCTTACCAACCATCGCCTGGCCATAGGCCATAGCGGTTACCGGGACGTCACCGCGCTTGCCGTCGGCGACGACAAGCAGGCCGGCGGCGCGGGCCGCTTCGCAGACTTCGTCCAGGGCTTTCCAGCCGGGCCAGCCCAGGCGTTCGAAGCACGCCAGCTGCGGCTTCACGGCGATGCATGCTGCTCCGGCGGCTTCGATGATGCGCCGGCAATCAAGTGATACGGCTTCTGCCGCTTTCTCTGCGGTCGACCCGGAAGTAACCGAGTTGACAGCGGCGTCGCCGAGGCGGGCGGGATCTGGATCCAGCCCGAGGCAGATCTGGCTGCGGCGCTCATCAACGAGCGCCGCAGCCTGATCGATGAAGAGGCTCAGCTGCCCTTGACCTGCTTCTTCAGCGCGGAACCAGCCGAGAAACGCGGCACCTTGCCACCGGCAATGGTGATGCGCTCGCCCGTACGGGGATTGACGCCCTGGCGCTCACTGCGCATGGCGACGTGGAACTTGCCGAAGCCGGTGAAGTTCACCTCGCCACCACCGGTGAGGGTGCTGGTGATTGCTTCGAGTACTGCGTCAACTGCGTCAGCCGCGGCCTTCTTACTGCCGATTCGCTCGTCTTCAGAAACCTTTTCTAGGAACTCAGCTTTGGTCACGTAGTAATCCTCCTCAAGGATTTAGGGAATGGCGGTACCGTAACACCGCATTCGGACGCCGTTTTTCCCACATTCCTGCTAACTCCTCCAGGCCGCCCCACGGAGGTGTCTCAGCTCAGGTCGATCAGGGCGTCCGCCGCCGCGCCGATTCGCTCGGCTTCGACGGTGCCTGGACCCACCTCGAGCGCATCTCCGCTCTGGAACTGGATCCGGATGAATGAGCGCCGGTTGTGGCGGCGCCGGCGCACGAATGCGGCCGCTTCGTCCGTATAAGAGGAGACCTTGTCGATCAGCACCCGGTGCGGCTTAAGCATGTGCGACCCCCTCGTTCACGTCTCTCAGAGCCATGCGCATGTCGAAGCTGGTGAGGGAAGCCAGGACGAAGCGTCCGGTCACGGCGATCAGGCTCAAGGAACCCTGCCGGACGACGAAGATCTCCGCGGTCTCGGTCGCCAGGTGTGCACTGTCCACCGGGCGCTCCCGGACCGAGTCGACCGAGTCCAGCACCTCGTTCGCCGCGGCCAGCCAGTCCGCGCCGGTCCTGGTCGACGCGAGGACCTTGCCGTCGGCACCCAGAATCGCCGCCGCCCGGAGTTCAGGCTCGAGCTCGGCCAGGTTGTCGAGCACTCGCTCGGCGATCTCCGCCTGCGAGACGGTGCCCGGCTCGGGGGTCTGTTCGGTGTTATCCGCCACGGTGTAGCAACATATCGGGCATGTCCCTTGCCCGAGTCTCCTGGCTGATCGTGGTCGCACTCTGTGCGATCGCGTCGCTGGGCTCGTTTATCGCCGGCTACGCCGGCTACGGCGCCGTTGTCGCCGCCGTCGGCGTGGCGGCAGCGGTCAACCTCTGGCCGACCGCTAACCCGGAGTAGTAACCGCCTACAGGCCGAGGTACCGGGCGAGGTCGCGCACCGCCTTGCCCCGGTGGCTGATCGCGTGTTTCTCCTGCGGGGTGACTTCCGCCATGGTGCGCTCGTCGTCCGGACCGGTCTCCTCCGGGATGAAGGCGGGGTCGTAACCGAAACCGCCGTCACCCCGGACGTCCTGCGTCAGACGGCCGGCACACGTCCCTTCGAAGAGGTGTTCCTGACCGGCGTCGTCGATGTAGGCGACGACACAGACATACCGTGCTCCGGGATCCCCGCCCGCGGCAGCGAGGTCGTACAGGACCTTCTCGAGGTTCTCGCCGTCGGTGGCGTCCTCCCCGGCGTAACGGGCCGAGCGCACGCCGGGCCGCCCGCCGAGAGCGTCGACTTCGATCCCGGAATCGTCGGCGATCACGGCCTGGCCGGTCGCCTCCCGGGCCGCCCGCGCCTTGATCAGTGCGTTGCCGGCGAAAGTGTCGGCGTCCTCTGGCGGCTGCTCGACTTCCTCCGGAAGCAGTTCCACGCCGATACCGAGGATCTGCTCGAGCTCGGCGCGTTTATGCGCGTTCCGGCTGGCGAAGATCAAAAACCGATGGCCACGCGCTGAGCCTCGCGCAGCTGGTCGATCCCGTTTTCGGCCAGACCCAGGAGCTCGTCGAGGGAGGTGCGGGAAAGCGGCGTGCGCTCGGCCGTCGCCTGGACCTCGATCAGACCGCGGTCCCCGGTCATGACCACGTTGGCGTCGACCTCGGCGGTCGAGTCCTCGGGGTAATCGAGATCGCAGAGGGCCCGCCCGCCGACCATGCCGACACTCACCGCGGCAACGGTGGTGGTCAGAGGATGGGTTTCGATCTCCCCGCTCTCGACCAGGGCCGCCAGCGCGATGTGCAGGGCGACGTAGCCGCCGGTGATCGAAGCACAGCGAGTGCCGCCGTCGGCCTCGAGCACGTCACAGTCGACGTAGACGCTGCGTTCGCCGAGCGCCTTGAAGTCGACCCCGACCCGGAGGGACCGCCCGATCAGACGCTGGATCTCCACCCCTCGGCCGTCCTGCTTGCCCTTGCTGATGTCTCGGGGCTTGCGGTCGCCGGTCGAGGCGGGCAGCATCGAGTACTCGGCGGTGACCCAGCCTTCGCCGTTTCCGACCATCCATTTCGGGACCTTGGTCGAAACCGAGGCCGTGCAGATGACCCTCGTCCCACCGACCGAGATCAGGGCCGAGCCGTCGGCACTGGAGACGAATCCCGGTTCGATCGTCACCGGCCTGAGGTCGGCGGGGCCACGGTCGAAGCTGCGAGTGAGTTCAGTCATGAAGACAGTCTGGCAACAAGGCACCGAATTTGCCTTCGGGCAAATCCGGCGTTCAAAGGCCTGGTGCGCCTACCCGTGAGCGGTACGTGGTCGGTCGGGCGCGGGACGGCTTCGTAGCCGTCCCGCTTCCCGATTACCTGAAGGCGATCTTGTCTACCGCCGACTGGATCTTGTCCACGATCAGCTCGGCCAGCTCGGTCCCCTGCCTGCCGCTGAAGCCCTTCATGGCCGCGACCATGCCGACCATCAGCAGCGAGACGAGCAGGATCAGGCCGACGTACTCGACCGTGCCCTGACCGTTCTGCTCAATGAGCGCCCGCTTCACCTGCGTGGCCCGGTGAACGCCGGCCGCATGGGCGTAACCCATCGCTTCATAGACCATCTGGTTCCTCCTTAGGTTGGTGTGAGCCAATCCTCAGGCGAACCGAGTCAATGCAAGTACGCCAAAGGCAACAATTCACCGCCAGCCAACCACGTACCGCTCACGGGTAGCCCACCCACTGCAGCAAACGCCGAAATTTCCCAGTTGGGAAATTCGGAAGTGACCTGAATCGAGGCCTTCTTACGGCCCTTATCCGGGTCACTTCTCTAGAGAGTGTGTTCTTTGCCGAGTGTGTTCTTTGCCGCGTTTTGGTCCTATACGCACCAAACGCGGCAAAGAACCGTCCCCGGCCTGCCCTTTCCGGTTACCGGCCCACCTAGAACCACGGGGTACCGGAATAAGTAAAAGCCGCCTCCGGCGGCTTCCTTACGGAGTACCCCTCCGGTGAGCACCCAGCCCTCGACCTTGTGAATTGCCACCAGCCATCACACGTGTTTTGAATAACTGCATCCAAGTTGGTGTTTCTGGTCTGGGTAACAGCCAAGAACACGTTCGTAAAACCAACTTGGATGTCTCGAGTAGCTGCCCATGTCTTTACCGGGTTACCCCGGTGGCAACCTAAGCGGGGCCCCGAAAATCCATATAGCCGAGGTTGGGCGGCGACTCGCGGGATAACCTGCGCCGATGCGCGTACTGGTGGTCATGAACTTCGGCGCCGACCAGGCCACCCCCCAGCGCGGGCGCTGGGTGGTCGATCAGGTCGACGCGCTGCGGGAGCTGGGCATCGAAGCCGAGCTGTTCACATTCCAGCCGGGCAAGTCCCACTATCTGCCGGCGACCCGCCGGATCCGGCAGATCCTCCGGGAGCGGGATTTCGACCTCGTCCACGCGCACTACGGCCTCGCCGGCTGGTGCGCCCGGCTCGCCGGCGCCGACCCGCTGGTCGTCACCTTCCACGGGACCGACGTGCGCCACCGCGTGGTCGGGCCGATGTCGCGGATGCTGACCAAACGGATCGACCTGGTCGCCGGCGTCTCGAAGGCGCTGTTCGAAACCGAGGCCGGCCGGCCCGGACTGCCCCTGGCCGAGGGGCGCAACGCCGTCCTGCCCTGCGGCGCCGATCTCTCGCGCTTTGCCCCGGCCGACCGGCACGAAGCGAAAACCGCCCTCGGCCTCGACCCCGACACCAGGTACCTGTTCTTCCCGGCCGATCCCGCCCGCCCCGAGAAACGGTTCGATCGTGTCGAGGAGCTCGCCGAGGCCTGCGACGCCGCGCTGATCACCGGCGGTGGCATCCCGCCGGACGAGATGTGCCGCTGGATCAACGCCTCGCACGCGGTCCTGGTCACCTCCGACTACGAAGGATTCGGGCTTGCCTGCCTCGAGAGCCTCGCCTGCGACGTGCCGGTGCTCTCGACCCCGGTCGGCATCGCCCCGCACGCCTTGCGCAATGTCGGCGGGACCCTCTGCGCCGATTTCGACCTGCCCACCTGGTCGGCCTTCGCCTCCGGGCTGCTCGCCCAGCCCGACCCGAGGGCCCCGGGACGGTCGGTTTCCGAAGCCCTGTCCGCGGGGCGAATGGCCGAACGGGTGGTCTTCGCCTACGAAGAAATCCTGACTCGCCGGGGAGGGAAGCCTGTCTCTCGGCCCAAGTTCGGTAATGATGGGGACAGAAGATGAGGAAGGGTGCCCTGAAGAAGAAACAGAGGCAGCTCGAAGAGCTCCACCTCGACCGGCGCGAGGCGCTCGGGGAGCTGGTTCTCGGGATGTTTGTCCAGGGGAACTGGGACGATTCACTGCTGGCCCGGGGCGCTGCCGAAGTAAGCGAGGTTGAAACCGAGCTCAAGGCACTGGCCGCCGGCGAAACGCCGGAGCCGGACAGCGCCGAACACGATTTCCCCGTGACCGGCGAGTACACGGCGGAACACGACCTGCCGCACACCGGCGAGTACACCGCCGAGCATGCCCTGCCGGCTACCGGTGAACACACGGGCGAGCACGCCCTGCCGGCGACCGGCGAGCACACCGGCGAGCACCAGCTGCCTGCCTCGCCCGATGCACCGCCGACCAAGGCCGAACGCGACGCCAAAACCGCTCTGCCCACACCGGTGCCCGCACCCCGGCCACCATCGGCCACCGCGCCGACCCCGTCGGCTCCGGCCACGCTGAAGCCATCGGCGGATCCGACCAAGGCCGCGGCCGAAGCCCCGGTCAAGGCTCCCTCCGTGAAGCCGGCGGCTCCCGCGGCAAAACCGGCCCCGGCCGCTGCCCCGGAGGCACGTAAGGAAAAGGGCCCGCTGGACGCACTTTCGGAGCGCCTGGAAGCCAGTGAGAGCCAGGCGAAGACCGCCGCCGAAGCGGCCAAAGCTTCAGCGAAGGCCGACGCCAGGACCGAAATGAGCGCGATCACTCGCGAAGTCGAAGCCGACCAGAAGAAACTCGACACCGCCCTTGCCGCGGCCGCGGCCGCGATCACTGCGGCCCAGGAGAAGGCCAGCAAGGCCGAAGCCAAGCTCACCCGCGAATCGGCATCGAGCCGCGAGGCGGCGACCGTCTGGGTCCGCAACCAGGCCGCCGAGATCGAAGCCGACGCCGCGCTCGCCGCCGAGATCGCCACACCCGAAGCCGCGACCGCCGAGGCTGTGGCGCCACCGCCTCCGGGAACAACCGCCCCTGAGGCACCAGCCGCAGCCGCAGCCGCAGTTGCGCCCGACGCCGCCGCGGTCGCGAAGATCGCCGCGCTCGAAGCCGACCTCGCGGCCGAGAAGGCAAGCAAGGCCGAAGCGCTGGGCGCAGCCGAGACCCGCTTGAAGCAGATCGAGGCTAGCGCCAAGGAAGCCGAAGCACGAATCTTCGCTGCCGAACAGGCCGCCGCCAGCAAGCCTGCCGCGGTTGAAGCCGCCGAGACCGCCGCCGAACTCAGAGGACCGACGCCGGCCCAGTCTGACAAGGCCGAAGCCGAAGCTCGCGAAGCCGCAGTCAACTGGCTGCGCGGTCAGATCGCCGCACTCCGCCACGAGATCGCCAGCGCCCCGGCCGCCGCGCCGGCTGAACCAGCCACCGCGGAAAAGCCGAAGGAAGAATCCTGATGGGCCTCTTCAGCCGCAACAAACAGAGCGGTCGTGAGCGCCGGGCGATGAAGGATCACCTCGACGAGCTCGACGAGCTGCGCCGCACCAGCCTCTCGGAGCTCGGGCAGATGACGGTCGAGATGGCCGCCGCCGGCAACTTCGACCGGCGGAACCTTTCTGCGAAAGCAACCGAAGTCGTCGGCATCGACCGCGAAGCCGACCTGATCGCCAGAGGCCTGGAAGATGGCCTGACCCTCGAAGAGCTGGAAGATCTGGCTCGCCACGACGACGAACCGGGCACCGACCCCGGTCAGTAGTGACCGGGACCGGACCAGAGTCCACCATCGGCTCCTATGACCTGGCCGTTATCGGTGGGGGTGCCGCCGGGCTGTGGGCGGCCCTCTGCGCGGCCGAAGACGGCGGCCGGGTCTGCCTGATCTCCCGTAAGCCACTTGCCGAGAGCGCCAGCTTCCACGCCCAGGGCGGCCTCGCCGCGGCCCTCGACGCCGACGACTCCCCCGAGCAGCACGCAGCCGACACGATCGCCGCCGGCCGCAACCTCTGCCGGACCGACGCCGTAAAGGTCTTGACCGAAGCAGCGCCGGACATCGTGCGCGATCTGATCCGTCGCGGTCTGAAATTCGACCTCGATCCCGACGGCCGGCTGGCGCTCGCACTCGAGGGCGGCCACAGCCACCGGCGGATCATCCATTCCGGCGGCAGTCAGACCGGCCGCGAAATCACCGGCGGACTGGCCCGCATGGTCGCCGGACAGTCCGGGGTCGACGTGCTCGAAGAGACCTCCGCGGTGGCCCTCTGGAGCGACGGCTTCCGCTGTTACGGCGTCATCACCGACCACGGCAGCGTCGCCGCCAAGGCCACCCTGCTGGCCTCGGGTGGCGCCGCGGCACTGTGGCGCCGCACCTCGAACCCATGGGGCGCAATCGGCGCCGGACCGGTCCTCGCCAGCGCTGCCGGAGCCGACCTGGCCGACCTCGAGTTCTGCCAGTTCCACCCGACCTGCGTCTCGGCCCCCGGGACCGGTTACGACGGGGCTCTGATCACCGAAGCGATCCGCGGAGAGGGCGCGAAACTGCTCGACGAATCGGGCGACAGGTTCACCGAAGAGCTGGCCCCGCGCGACGACGTGACCGCAGCGATCCTCGCCCAGATCGAGAAGCAGGACGGCGAGCCGGTCCGGCTCGACCTGACCGAAATTCGAGTGGAACAGTTTCCGAGCGTCTTCGCGATGCTCGGAGACGCCGGCTTCGACGCGCACACCGAACCGGTGCCGATCTCCCCAGGCGCGCATTACATGATGGGTGGCATCGCGGTGGACCTTGACGGACGCACGACCCTCGACGGCCTCTATGCCGCCGGCGAGTGCGCCTGTACCGGCATCCACGGTGCCAACCGCCTCGCCTCGAACTCCCTGACCGAGTGCTTCGTCTTCGGGAGGCGGGCGGCCGAAGCCGGCCTCGCCGAACCGGACCCTGGAGTGGCACCAGATCAGCCCGAATGGCGATTTGACCCGCCGACCGTGAAGACCAGGAAATCAGTCTGGAGCCTGGCCGGACCGATGCGCGTAGCTTCGGAACTCGAAGAGCTCGCGAGCTCGGACTACCCGCTGGCCCGCGCGATCGGCGCCACCGCCGGTGCCCGCGAGGAATCCCGCGGCGGTCATCGCCGCACGGACTTCCCCCAGACCGATCCGGCGCTCGACCACCATCACCTGATCTACCGGCCGGACGGTTCGATCGAGCTGAAACGGTGGGACTGACCGCCGGAGACTCACGGTGAAGGATCTCGATCCGGTCGAGATCCAGATCGTCGCCGGGGCCCTGGCTTCGGCCTGCGAAGAGATGGGTGCCGTGCTGATCCGCTCGGCCCATTCGGCGAACATCAAGGAGCGGCGGGACTGCTCCGCCGCGGTGTTCGATGCTGCCGGCGAGATGGTGATGCAGGCCGAGCACATCCCGGTCCACCTCGGCTCGATGCCGGCCTCGGTCCGGGCGGTGGCTACCTTCGACCACCAACCCGGCATCTCCTGGTTCCTGAACGATCCCTATGCCGGCGGCACCCACCTGCCAGACATCACGGTGGTCACGCCGGCCTTCGATGACGCCGGCACCCTGCTCGGCTTCGCCGCCAACCGCGCCCACCACGCCGACGTCGGCGGCCGCCTCCCTGGCTCGATGCCGGCCGACTCACGCACCCTGGACGAGGAAGGCGTGGTGATCTCCCCGCGGGTCATGGACGACGCGGCGATCGAAGAGGTGATCCTCGAGATGCGGCAGCCGGAGCAGCGCCGGGCCGATCTGCGCGCCCAGCTCGCGGCCAACCGGGCCGGCGTGAACCGCCTGCTTGAACTCGCGGCCGTCAAGGGCAAAAGGGAGTTCGCGGCCGCGCTGCAGTCAGTGATCGAATACGCGGAAGCTCGGACCCGGGCCCGCATCGCGGAGATCGAGGACGGCGAGTACACCGCCACCGACTGGCTCGAAGCGCTGGACGGCGACCTCGAGCTCAAGCTGACCGCCACGGTCAGTGGCGAGAGCATCCGATTCGACTTCACCGGATCCTCGGACCAGGACACCGGCAACCTCAACTGCCCGATCTCGGTAACCGCCTCTGCCTGTTATTTCGCGGTGCGGGTCCTGACCGACCCGGACATCCCGGCTTCGGCCGGCGCCCACCGGCCGGTCGAGGTGATCGTCCCCGAGGGCACACTGCTGAACGCCCGGTCACCGGCCGCTGTCGTCGCCGGCAACGTCGAGACATCGTCGCGTGTCGCCGACCTATGCCTGGCCGCGTTCGGGCGGGCGCTCGGCCAGGGCACGATGAACAACTTCACCCTCGGCAACGAGACCTTCACCTACTACGAGACCCTCGGCGGCGGCCAGGCCGCATCGGCCGGCGCAGACGGCCCGAGCGCGGTGCACGTGGCGATGTCGAACACGCTGAACACCCCGATCGAGGCGCTCGAGATCGAGTTCCCGATCCGCGCGCGGACGTATTCGATCCGCCGGGAAACGGGCGGCACCGGTCGCCACCACGGCGGCGACGGACTGGTCCGGGACGTCGAAGCCCTCGAGCCGATGGACTTCGCGGTGCTCAGCGAACGACGGCGCCACCGTCCGCCGGGAGCGGCCGGCGGCGGCCCCGGTGCGCTGGGCCACAATTTCAGGATCCCCGCCGAAGGTGAACCGGAGGAACTGGAACCGAAGGCCACCGGGCGGCTGGGCCCGGGCGACCGCCTGCGCATCGAGACCCCGGGCGGAGGCGGTTTTGGCGAAGCCTGAGACCGGAACCATCCTCGGGGTCGACGTCGGCGGCACCTTCACCGACGCAGTGCTGATCAGCGGTGGCCGGATCTTCACCGGCAAGGCAGCGACCACGCCCGGGGACCAGTCACAAGGGGTGATCCACGCGATCGAATCGGTCCTCGCCGAGGCGGGACTCGAACCGAATGATGTCGAAGTGTTCGCCCACGGAATGACCGTCGCCACCAACGCGCTGCTGGAGAACCGTGGTGCCCGCACGGCCCTGGTGGCGACCAGCGGATTCACCGACCTGGTCGAGATCGGGCGTCAGGACCGGGCCAGCCTCTACCGGCTCGAAGCCGCCCATCCGCCGCCTCTGGTCCCGCCCGAGCGGCGGATCGCAGCCGAAGAGAGGAACGGACCGGACGGCGAGCTGACCGCTTTGAGCGACGAAGAGACGGCGCGCATCGCCGACGCTGTGGCCTCGACGGGCGCGGAGTCGGTCGCGGTCTGCCTGCTCCACGCCGACCGCCACCCGGGTCATGAGCGAAGGATCGGCGAAGCGTGCAAGGAGCGTTTCGGCGACGGACTCCACGTGTCGCTCTCGCACGAAGTGGTTGGCACCTTCCGGGAATACGAGCGCGCGGCTACGACAGAGGTCGACGCGGCCCTGTCGCCGCTGCTGGCCGGGTACCTGAGCGGCCTTGCGGACTCCTGCGAGGAGACCGGCCTGGTCGAGCCCGCGATCATGCAGTCGAGTGGCGGCCTCACCGGCCTCGATGATGCCGCCGGCCACGCCGCCCTCATCGTGCTCTCCGGTCCGGCCGGAGGCGCCGCGGCCGCCGCCCTGGTCTCCCGGGCCGCCGGCGAGCCCGATCTGCTCTGCTTCGACATGGGCGGCACCTCCTGCGACGTCTGCGTCGTCGAGGACGGTGCGGTGCGGGAGACCAGCGGCAAACGGGTCGGCGGGCATCCGCTCGCCCTGCCGATGGTCGACATCGACACGGTCGGCGCCGGCGGCGGCTCGATCGCCTGGCGGGACAGCGGCGGCGCCCTGCGGGTCGGACCGCAATCGGCCGGCGCCCGGCCGGGTCCCGCGTGTTACGGCCACGGGGGAACCGAGCCGACGGTCACCGACGCCAACCTCTTCCTCGGCCGCCTCGATCCGGAGCGCCCGCTGGCCGGGGAGATCAGACTCGATCCCGCATCGGCGCGAACGGTGATCTCCGGACTGGCCACAGAACTCGGGATCACCCCTGAGGCGTGCGCCCTCGGGATCGTGCGTGTGGCCAACGCCGAGATGGTCCGGGCCCTGCGGGTCATGACCGTCCAGCGAGGCCTCGATCCGCGGCGGTTCACCCTGCTCGCCTTCGGCGGGGCAGGGCCGCTCCACGCGACCGGCATCGCCACCGCGCTCGGGATCGACCAGATCCTGGTGCCGGTCGACGGCGGCGTCTTCAGCGCCCTCGGCCTGGCCGCGGCCGACCGCCGCCGCGACGAAGTCCGGACGGTGATGCTCGACGAGGACGCGATCACCGCCGCCGCCCTGGAGGAGCTGATCGGCGACGCCGACGCCGTCTCCTGGGACCTGCGCTACCGCGGCCAGTCGTTCGAACTGACCGTCGCCGACCTCAGCGGCGACCCCGCCCGGCTGCGGGATATCTTCGAGCAGGCGCATGAACGCCGGTATGGATACCGGGACTCCGATGCGGCGATCGAGCTGGTCACCGTGCGCCGCCGATATGTCCAGCCGGGACCCGATCCCGACCTTCAGGATCCCACTTTCGAAACCGCCACCGGACCGCTTTCGGTCGACCTCCGGCAGGCCACGCTACACCTCCCGGAGGGCTGGACAGCGACCGCGGCGGGCAGTGGTTTACTGCGTATTTCCCATACTCAAGCCACGTAACATCCGTCACATAGCTTGAACTTTACGTAAACATCTTGTATGGTTCCTTCTCCTTGCAGGGCCTCGCAGCTTGCCAGTCCAGCTTCCTCCCGGCCCCGCACATGTCCGTAGCAACTTTCTACCCCGACTGAGAAACCCCTATGCCAATTGCGTTTAAGGAATGGGCAGTAACCGTGCGAGCCCTGGCCGAAGGCGAACAGCTCCTTACCCTGCGTAAGGGCGGAATTCGCGAAGAGAACAAACACTTCGAGCTCGAGCACGAACGATTCTTCCTCTACCCCACATTTGATCATCAGCAGAACGATCTGGTGCGCCCCTCACACCACCCCGAACTCGACCGTGCCCTCGAAGAAGGCGTCTGGCCCGACGAGGAGCCGCCCGCCCGCGCGCTGCTCCAGGACGGCGGCATCGCCCAGCCCGACCGGGTCCGTATCCGTGCCTGGGCCGAGGTTGCCGAGCACATCACGATCGACAACCCGAAGGTCGTCGACGGCCTGTCGCCGTTCTACATCTGGACGACCGACTACGCCTCGAAGCGTCTGAACTGGAAGCCGCGTCACCCGCTGCATCTGGTTCTGCTCCGGGTCCACCGGATTCCCCGCCCCGTGACCGTCAGGGTCCGCGAGGAGTACCACGGCTGCCGTTCATGGGTCGAGATCGATCGCGATCTGCCCTTCGAAGGCACCCCGGTGATGGCTGACGAGGAATTCGAGCGCGCCAGCGCCGAGATCCGCGCGGTCTGCCACGGTGAACGTGAGCCGGCTTTCGCGTAATTAGGAATCCGAGTCGACTTCGCTCGGTAGAAGTAACGAATAGTCTCGCTGTGCGACTCGGATTATGAGTACGCCGGAAAACGGGCCCCTGCAAGGGGACTCGTTTACTTGCAGGAACACCGGGGTACAGGTATGGGAGTACTGTCGTTGAGTCGGAAACCAAGAGGGGATTTCACAGTAATGAGGAGAATCGGGATCGCGGCTGTTGCCGTCTTCGCTTTGATGCTTGCCGGAACCATCGGACAGGCTACGGCCGCCCCGACACCGGAGCCGTACCAGTCGGGTGACGCCACTGGATTCAACGCGATCCTGCCCCCGGGCACCAATGGCTTCGCTTCGCTAGCCGACCTGGTCACCGTGCAGGCCGGCGGACCGCTGCCGACCCACAGCGACGATCAGCTGGCACCCTACACCAACCTCATCTTCAACTACCCCTCGCTTGACGAGGGCAACCTGAGCGACTACTACCACGACGGCAGTTTCGGCACGAAACCGGCGAACGTCAAGCGCACCTACAGCCCGCGCAGCGACGTCACGATCGTCCGCGACGAGCTCGGCACCCCGCACGTCTACGGCTCGACCCGGTCCGGCACGATGTTCGGAGCCGGTTACTCTGCGGCCGAGGACCGCCTCTTCTTCATGGACGCCCTGCGCCACGCCGGCCGCGGACAGCTCTCGAGCTTCGCCGGCGGCGCCAACCTCGGCATGGACATCGACGTCTGGAACAACAGTCCTTATAACGAGGCCGACCTCGAGAAGCAGTTCCACTATTCGCCGCCCGGACTGAAGTCGGAGTTTGACGGAGTCCGCAGCGATGTCACCTCGTACATCGCCGGCATCAACAAGTACATCGCCGAGGGCCGGCTCAACCCGGCCAAGATCCCCGGTGAGTACTTCGCGCTGGACCACCCCACCGGCGCCGAGGACTGGAAGGCCACGGACGTGATCGCCACCGCTGCGCTGGTCGGCGGCATCTTCGGCAAGGGCGGCGGGCGCGAGCTCGACAACGCCCTGGTCCTCGAAGAGGCGAAGAAGAAGTTCAACGGGAAGACCGCCACCCGCATCTTCCGCGACTTCCGCAGCGCCAACGATCCGGAAGCCCCGATCACCGCTCACAAGGGCAAGTTCAACTACCAGAATGGCAAGAAGAACACCCTCGGCCGGGTCCTCCCGGACGCCGGCACGACGACCAAGACCAACGTGGTCGCTGAGCATTCACCTGGACTCCAGGAGCAGCTGCCCGACCTGCCGATCGACCTGCCCGACCTGCCGCTGAGCAGTGAGATCAGCGACGGACTCTCCGGCCTCGGCGACAAGATGACCGGCGTCAACGGTCAGCGCTCGGGTGCCTCGAACGCCCTGGTCGTCTCCGCCAAGGAGTCGGAAGGCGGGCGGCCCACCTTCGTCGCCGGTCCGCAGGTCAGTTATTTCGTCCCGCAGATCCTTCTCGAAGAAGATCTCCACGGACCGGGCATCGACGCCCGTGGCGCTTCGTTCGTCGGCGTCTCGATGTACGTACTCCTGGGCCGCGGCACCGACTACTCCTGGAGCGCGACCTCGGCCGGCCAGGACATCATCGACACCTTCGCCGTGCCGCTCTGTGAGCCCGACGGCAGCGCCCCGGACAAGAACAGCGAGCACTATCTGTTCCGCGGCAAATGCCGGGCCATGGAGATCCTCACACGCGAGAACAGCTGGGTGCCGAGCATCGGCGACCAGACGCCTCCCGGCTCGGTCACGCTGCGGGCGGAGCGCACCGCACTCGGACTGGTGGCCGGCCGGGCCACGGTCAAGGGCAAGCCGGTGGCATTCACCAAGCTGCGCTCGACCTACATGCACGAAGCCGAATCGGCGGTCGGGTTCCGGG
This sequence comes from Thermoleophilia bacterium, assembly GCA_016650125.1. GTDB lineage: Bacteria > Actinomycetota > Thermoleophilia > Solirubrobacterales > 70-9 > 67-14. Next base: position 87,840 of record JAENWT010000003.1, on the reverse strand, counting down.
ACTTCAACAACCCGGCGAAGATGCGCAGCCCCGAGGCATTCCAGAAGGCCGCCCACAAGATCGGCTTCACCTTCAACTGGTTGTTCGCGAACGACAAGCACACCGCATACTTCAACTCGGGTGACAATCCGCTGCGGGCCAAGCGTGTCGCTCCGGACTTCCCGGTCAGCGCCAAGATGGAATGGCAGGGATACGACGCGGCCAACAACGAGTCGAAGCTGACCTCGTTCAAGAGCCACCCGCGAACGATCGACCAGGACTACAACACCAGCTGGAACAACAAGCAGGGCCGCGACTACAGGGCTGCAGACGACACCTGGAGTTACGGCTCGGCCTACCGCTCGATCACGCTCGACCAGCGGATCAAGCCGCAGATCAAGGGCAAGAAGAAGATCTCCCTGATCGAACTGGTCCAGGCGATGGAGGGTGCGGCCACGGTCGACCTCCGTGGCGTGACCGCTCTGCCCTTTGCGCTCAAGGTGATGGGCAAGACTGAGAACCCGCAGCTCAACGCCGCCCTGGCCGACCTCCGGACCTGGGTCAAGGCGGGAGCCCATCGTCGTGACGGCGACCGCAGCGGCAGCTACGAGCACTCCAACGCGATCCGCCTGATGGACGCCTGGTGGGAACCGTGGATGCGCGGCGAGTTCGAAGCCCGTCTCGGCAAGCCCCTGTTCGACAAGGTCGCCGGGATGAACACGATCGACGACGATCCCAACCATCACCAGGGATCGGCCTACAACGGCGGCTTTTACTCGTACGCCAACAAGGATCTGCGCACACTTCTCGAGAAGCAGAAGAGGATCAAGCAGAAGAAGAAGCTGAAGAAGATCAACAAGAAGCGCCAGAAGGCCGGCAAGAAGCACCTGAAGGTCAAGATCAAGAACCCGGTCAAGGGCAAGTACTCGACCATCTACTGTGGCAAGGGCAAGATCACCGACTGCCGCCAGATGCTCCTCGACACACTCTCGGCCGCACTGACCAGGGACCCGTACGCCGGGGAGCCGGCCGGCGACTGCGAACTCGGCAACAACCAGATGTGTTTCGACGCGATCCATTACCGCTCGCTCGGAGGCCTAAAGGTTCCCCCGCAGCCCTGGCAGAACCGCCCCACCTATCAACAGGCAGTCCAGGTCGGCGGGGCCAACTAGCGCTCCCGAGGACCACCAGCCTCCATACTTGGCGGTAGATGACCTGGATCGAGACGACTTCCCTCACCTTCGCCGCAAGGCATGAAGACGGGGACACCAGCTACGCCGAGGAACTGCTCGACCGGCTCGAGGACCTGAGCCTCAAGCTGGAGGACCGGTTCGAGGTCGTGCCAAGCCAGATCACGGTCGTCGTCCACCCCTCCCCGATCTGGCTGACCATGGCCCACCCCTTCCTGCCGGCGGTCCGCTGGTCGGCCGCACCGGCCGGGCGGCGCTACCTGGCCGGCTGGCCGATGGCGACCGAGGTCCACGTCCTCGGCGAGGCGGCCATGGAGAAACGCGCCGCCGGTGACGCTTCTCTCGAAGCCCTGAAGGGCACCGCCGAACGGCTCTACACCCTGATCGTGCTGGCCTCGAACAACGAAAAAATCCCGCCGCCATGGACCCCGACCCGCTTCCTACGGTACCTGCGGTGGGCCTGGCTGGTCGAAGGCGGCGCGCAGCACTTCTCGCGCCAGGTCGACTTCTACCGGGCCGCGGTCATCCGCCGGCTGAGGGAAGGCTCGCGCCCGTCCTTCCCGCCGTCGCGCCGCGACGCGGTCCTGCTCGGTGGCACGGTGCTCGATCTGCTCGAGGACTACCGCGGCGGCGGCGCCTGCGAGCTGCTGGTCTCAAGACTGCGACGGGACGGTCCGGAAGCCAATCTGGAGGCGGCCTTCGATCTGCCGATGCGCGACATCGAAGTCCTCTGGCGCCAGTACCTGCGGGACATCACACAGCCCGACCCGGCCGGACGTGACGTCCCGACCAGCCTCGACCTGACGCTCTAGCGCGCTACTTCTTGAGCTTTGGCAGGGTGACCCGGTGGGTCGAAGTGAAGCTGACGCCCGAGGCATCTTGAAGCGTGACCTTCACTTTCACTGGAATTCTTGCCCGCTGGAAAAACCGGGGCATTGAGACCTTGACCGTCCTGATCCCGCCTTTGATCCGCCGGTTTTCGAAAGTTGCCGCGACCGCAGGTACCCCGGGCTTGCGGATGTTTTTGATGGTGCCACTCACCGTGAGTTCTTCGCCAGCGTTGACGCGGATCGAGATGAACCGAGTCTTGTGCTTGCGGTACGCCTTGACCTTCTCCACGCTGCCAGCGACATTGCTCGCCCCAAGCGGCTTCTCGCCCTTACTCAGCTGGTAGGCGCCCCACGGCGGGTTGGCGTTGACGACGCGGCCGGGCGCGCAGGTTGCGAGAAAGCTTGCGAACCGGGTGGTCGGCGAAGTGGTGACGATCCGGTAGGTGCCGGCCGGGACTTCCGTCCAGACGATGCCGCCGTCCTCGGAGGTCTCGAGCTGATTCTTGTCCGGGATCACCTGCTTGTTGAAGTAGGTCGGTCCGTCGAGAGCCGGGTACTCGATCGAAGTGCCGCCGGGCACGCCGTGACCGTGAAGCTCGGCGGTTTTTGCCTCGAACGTGCGGTAGTCGACGCCGCGCACACTGCGAACCGAAGCGGTCGTGACGATCGCGCACTGCGTGGGCCGGCCGTCCGCACCGGACTGCACGCTGAGGATCGCCTTCAGGCCCGCGTACTCGCCGTCAGCCGGTGTCTGGAAGTTCGCGTTGACCAGGTCGGCACCGCGGGTGTGGAAGGTCTGAAGGTCGATCTCGTTCCAGTGAGTCTGGACCTGCCCTTTGGGGCTGTAGTCATCGAGGTTTCGCTTGGTCAGGAGCCCTGAACCCGAGGGGATGTACGGGGTGACGTTGGTGTCGTTCGGGACCTTGAGCTTGTAGTCACCGATTTCGTCGGTCGTGGCGGAGATCTTCGGGAACTCGCGCACCTTGATCGGAGCGTTCGAGATCGGGGTGTCCATGTGGCCGAAGACGTAAGCCTTGCCGGAGATGGTCACGGTCTTGCCGGCCGCGCTTGCGGTCTGGGCCCCGGCCACCAGGGCGATAGCGGCGCAGAAGCCAGTCAATATGATTTTCAGTTTCCGGTTCATTCCGTCTCCTCGAGCTCGAAAGCACCCCACGGCGGGTTCGCGTTTATAACCCTCCCCGGGGCGCAGGTTGCGGTGAACTCCGCAAAACGCGTGTCCGGCGAGCTGGTCGTGATCCGGTAGGTTCCGGCGGGCACGACCGGCCAGACGATGCCGCCGTCCACGGAAGTCTCGGTCCTCGACGAATCCGGGATCACGAACTCGTTGAAGTAGATCGGATCGGGAAGCGCCGGTTCTGCGGCCGAGGTCGCCCCCTCGACGCCGTGCGGCGTATTGGTCCAGAAAGTGTCGTAGTCGACTCCGCGAACGTTGCGGGCCGAAGCGGTGGTGACGATCGCGCATCGCGAGGGGCGGCCGTCTTCGCCCGACGGGACCTGGAGCCAGGCCATCAGGGCTTCATATTCAGCGTCGGCCGGCGCCTGGAAGTTCACGTTCTCCAGGGCCTCGCCCCGGGTCTGGAACGTCTGCAGGTCGAGCTCGTTCCAGTGGTACCGCTTCACCGTCGGCTCGCCTTCCCGCGGCCGCCCGGTCAGGTCGCCTTCGCCGGAGAGGATGTACGGCGTGACGTCGGCATAGTCAGGTACGGCGAAGCGGTAGTCGCCGAACTCGTCCGTGGTCGCCGAAAGCTCCGGGAACTCACGCAACTTGATCGTCGCGTTTGAGATACCCGTCTCCATATATCCGAGGAGGTAGGCCCTGCCGCTGAACTCAACGGTTGCCGTTGCCATCAGTGTTCGAGTACGAGACCGAGGAACTGCTGGGTCCGTTCCTCCTGTGGATTGCCGAGAACGTCATCCGGCTTGCCCTGCTCGACGATGACGCCGCCGTCCATGAAGATCACGCGGTCACCGACTTCCCGGGCGAAAGTCATCTCGTGGGTGACGCAGACCATGGTCATGCCTCCGCCGGCCAGCTCGCGCATCACGTCGAGAACACCCTTCACCAGTTCGGGGTCGAGTGCGCTGGTGACTTCGTCGAAAAGCATGATCTCGGGATCCATCGCCAGCGCCCGGGCGATCGCCACACGCTGCTGCTGACCCCCGGACAGCCGGTCCGGGTACTCGTCGATCTTTTCGGCAAGGCCGACCGTGGTCAGCAGCTCTTCCGACCGGTCCTTGCAGAAGCCCGCCTTGCGGCTGCGGACCTTCTTCTGGGCGATCGAGACGTTCTGTTCCGCGGTCATGTGAGGGAAGAGGTTGAAGGACTGGAAAACCATCCCGACTTCACGGCGAAGTACATCGAGGTCCTTGGGCTTGCCGCCGCCGTAAATCTCGTTCCCCCTGAGTTCGATGCGCCCGCCGTCCGGCAGCTCGAGCATGTTGAGGCAGCGCAGCAGGGTGCTCTTGCCGGAGCCGCTGGGGCCGATCACACAGACGACCTCGCCTTCCTTCAGTTCGAAATCGATGCCGCAGAGCACATCCAGCTTGCCGTAACTCTTTCGCAGATCGGAGACTTCAAGGATCGCTTCGCTCACGGGATGCCTCTCTGGAATTTCTCGTCCTGTTTCTTGATCTGCCAGTCGACCAAGCGGGCCAGCGGGATCGTCACCACCAGGAACATGAAGGCGCCGAGCGTGTAACCCGAGGGGTTGTAGAACTGGGAATAGAGGTCGCTGCCGACCTGAACGGTTTCGACAAGGCCGATGACGCTGATCAGGGCGGTGTCCTTCATCAGGGCGATGAAGTCGTTGAGCAGCGGCGGGATCACCTTGCGCACGGCCTGCGGCACGATGATGTACCTCATCGCCTGACCGTGGCTCATGCCGAGCGATCTGGCCGCTTCCATCTGACCGCGAGGCACCGCTTCGATGCCGGCTCGGTAGACCTCAGCCATATACGCGCCGTAGGTGATCGTAAGTGCAAAAACGCCGTACCAGAACGGATCGGTCTTGCCGAACCACTGAGGAATACCGATCTCCTTTGGGATCGTTCCTTCGGAGGCCATGATGGCGAGACCGGAGGAGAGCAACAGGATGACCAGCAGCAGCGGGATGCCGCGCAGGGCGTCGATGTAACCGATCGTGACCCACCTAACCGGTGCGAAAACTTTACCGGGAAGCTGTCGGAGTACGGCGAGGATGAGGCCCCAGACCAGGGCGAAGAAGCCACCGACCAGGGAAAGCTGGATGGTTACCCAGAAGCCTGTAAGGACCTCGCCGAAATGGTCCGCCATGAAGCCGAAATCAAAGAATGTGTTGAAAAAGGTTTCCATGGCCTGCTTCCTTCAGTTGCTGCGGTCATGAAAGCGGAAGGGGCGCCATTGGCGCCCCTTCCGTTCATGGTTGTTACTACGGGTTTGTCGTTGTCCCGTTGATGACGCCCTTGGGCGCGTCGATCTTGAACCACTCCTGGTAGATCTTGTCGAGTCCGCCGTCCTTCTTCAGGCCCTCGAGGGCGCCGTTCACTGCGGACAGCAGTTCCGTGTTCTGCTTACTGAATGCGAGTCCGTAGAGCTCGCCGGTCGGGATCATGGTCGCGATCTCGAATCCGCCCTGACCCTTGTCGATCGCGTCCTGAGCAACCGGCTGGTCGATGATCGTGGCTTCGACCTGGCCGTTCGTCAGAGCGGCGATCGAGGCGGGACCATTCGGGAAACCGCGAACATCAGAGGCATCGGTCTCGTCGTTGGCATATGCCTCACCGGTGGTGCCGTCCTGCGCACTGACGGTCTTGCCTGCCAGATCGTCGACAGTCGCGATGTCCGAACCTTCCGGAACCAGCAGTGCCTGCTCGGCTTCGTAGTACGGGTCGGAGAAATTGACCGTCTTCTGGCGGTCGGGCGTGATCGTTGAGGCCGAAGCGACCATGTCGAACTTGCCCTGCGCGACGTCGGTGAAGATCGTCTCGAAGGCGGCATCCTTGTACACGGTCTCCACGCCGAGCTTCTCGGCAATGGCGTTGACCATGTCGATGTCGAAACCGTCGTAGTCAGGTGCCTTGCCGAATTCGAACGGCGGGTAAGGGGTGTCAGTGCCGACAGTCAGGGTGCCGTCGGTGATCAGCTCCGACGAAAAGTCGCTGCTGGCGGTAGACGAGGATGAGTCACTCGAGCTGTCGTCGTCACTGCTACCGCAAGCGGCAAGAACCAGCGATGACATGACCACCAGGGCGGCCATCAGGATAAATAGACGAGACTTCTTCATGCGTTGATTCCTCCGAACAGGGATAGTGTTGTTGGACGCGCGATTTCATGAGTATCGCACGTATCAACGTGAATTCCGCCACCAATTGTCCAAGGCACTACACTTTCTAAAGTACCCTTGGATAAAGCTTCAGCCCGAGCCCATGAGCCCTTACTACGACCTCCTGAACAAGCCCTGCGGCGGCACCTTCACCGACATCGTCGATTCGATCGGCAACACGCCGCTGGTCGAGCTCGGAACCCTGTCTCCGAACGAGAACGTGAAGCTCTTCGCCAAGCTCGAATCGGCCAACCCGACCGGCTCCGTAAAGGACCGCGTCGCCCGCTCGATGATGAAGGCCGCCGAGGACTCCGGAGCGATCGCTCCCGGCCAGACCATCCTCGAGCCGACCTCCGGCAACACCGGGATCTCCCTGGCGATGATCTGCCGGCGAAAGGGCTACAAGCTCAAGGTCGTGATGCCCGACAACGTCACCGCCGAGCGCACCCAGCTCCTTCAGATGTACGGCGCCGAGATCGTCTGGTCGGAGGGCGCCAAAGGATCGAACGGCTCGGTCGAAGTCGCGCTCGAGATGGCCGAGGATTCCCAGTACTACATGCCTTACCAGTACGGAAACGAGGCCAATCCGCTCGCCCATTACAACGGCACCGCGGTCGAGATCCTCGAAGAACTCGATTCGGTGGCCGCCTTTGTGGCCGGCCTCGGCACCGGCGGCACCCTGATGGGCAACGGCCGCCGCCTGAAGGAGCACGACCCCGAGACCCAGATCGTCGCCGCCGAGCCGATGCAGGGCGAAGACGTCCAGGGCCTGCGCTCCCTCGACGACGGCTTCATCCCGCCGATCATCGACCTCTCCCTGCTCGACCGGAAGATCATGGTCTCCAACCGGGACGCGATCATCTGGACCAAGCGCCTGCTTGAGGACGAAGGCATCTTCGCCGGCGTCTCGTCAGGAGCGGTGGCGGCCATCGCAGTACGTATGGCCAACGAGATCGAGAGCGGCAACATCGTCTTCCTGATCCCCGACGGCGGCTGGAAGTACCTCTCCTCCGGCCTCTACACAAAGTCGATCGAAGAGCTGGGCGACATCGACGCCACCAACTGGTGGTAACCGGATGAAAATCCCCAAAGGACTGCTCGACGAGATGGTCGAGCACACCAAGGCCGACGCGCCGAACGAATGCTGCGGCCTGATCGGCGGCGTCGGCGACGAAGCAAAGTCGCTCCACCGTGCGCACAACAAGGCCAAGAGCCCCCTGCGCTACGAGATCGACTCGAAAGAGCAACTCGAGATCTACAAGACGATCCTCGATGCGGGCGAAGACATCGTCGGGATCTACCACTCGCACACCAAGACCGCCGCGGTTCCTTCGCAAACCGACATCAACCTCGCCAACGGCTGGCCGGATCCCGTCTACTTCATCGTCTCGCTCGAGAACCCGGACGAGCCGTACATCCGGGGCTTCCGGATCAACGGACACTCGGTCGAAGATGTCGATTTTCAGGCGGTCTGAACGCCCCCCGGAGCCGGTCGAAGTGGCGTTCGCCGCCAACCAGACCGAAGCCGACCTGATTCAGGGGATCCTCCGCGAGGAGGGAATCCCGAGCATGACCAGGAAGCCAGAGGGCCAGTTCCTCGCCGATCTCTTCGCGATCGGCCCCAGGCATATAGTCGTGCCGGCCAGCGCCGAAGAAGAAGCGAAGAAGATCCTCGCCGACGTCGAGGTCGCAGAACCCCTTCCCGGGGAGTAGTTCGGGGTCTCCGTGGGGCGCGGTGCGGGTACCCCTGTCCAGGATGCCGGGTGGCGTGGGGCGCGGCGCGGGCATCCCTGTCCAGGATGCGATTTAGCGGATGGGACGTTCCCTTCGGTCCCGCTGCGCCGCGATTGATTGACAACTAGGCGCCTGGACAGGAACACCCGCACCACACCCGAGCCCGAAGTGACCTCGATCGAGGCCATCTCACGGCCCTTATCCCGGTCACCTCGGCTACATGGATCTTGCAGAGGCGCGCTGAGGGTGTACAGGGGTAGCCCGGTAAAGACATGGTCAGCTAGCCGAGACATCCGTGTTGGCTTTCCGAAAACCAGCGACCTGAATCCCTTCCGAATCGTCACACGAGGAATGTCAATTCGGATGCAGTTATTCAGAACTGTGATGGCTCCGAGAGGGCAAAAACCAGGAGCTTGTTCTCCTGGTCAAGTTTTGCCCGCCCTTGCGGTAGACCGAAGACCCAGGCCTAAGAGCCGCCGGCCATTGCCGGGAGGATCATCACCGTGTCTGAATCGCTGACGGCGGTGTCGAGTCCGTCGAGGACCCGTACGTCTTCGTCGTTCAGATAGACGTTGACGAACCGGTTGAGGTCGCCATCGTCGGAGAAGAGCTGGGCCTTGGTTGCCGGGTGCTGGTCGACCAGGGCCTGGAGCACCTCGCCCACGTTGGAGCCGCCGGCATCCACCTCGGTGGCACCGTCGGTGTGCTGGCGGAGAACAGGCGGAATCCTTACGGTCGGCATGTCGCGGATCCTATCGGGATTCGATCCGGCTCAGGAACCGGTGTGTCCGCCACAGAAGGCGTCGTAATCGGGGAACTGGCCTATCTCGGATTCCGGAACCTCGGGGGCGTCCGGTCCGCAGATCGGGCAGGCCGGATCACGCCGGACCTTGAGCTCGGTGAAGCGGGTCCCGAGGGATTCGTAGAGCAGCAGGCGACCGATCAGCGGTTCGCCGATACCAAGGACGAGCTTCATGACCTCGTTTGCCTGGAGCAGGCCCATCACGCCGGCCATCACACCGAGCACGCCGTTCTCCGAGCAGCTCGGAGCGAGTTCCGGCGGCGGCGGGGTCGGGTAGAGGCAGCGGTAGCAGGGGCCTTCGTATGGCATGAAGGTCGAGATCTGACCGTCGAAGGAGAGGATCGAAGCCGAGACGACCGGCTTCTTCAGCCGGACCGACGCATCATTCAGCAGGTATCGCGTCGGGAAGTTGTCGGCACCGTCGACGATGATGTCGTAGTCACCGATCACGTCGAGGATGTTGTCGGCGTCGAGGCGGAAGTTGTATTCGACGACTTCCACGTCCGGATTCAGGTCCTCGATCGCCTGACGGGCCGAGCTGGTTTTCGACTGGCCGACCGTGGAGGTCTTGTGGATCACCTGGCGCTGCAGGTTGGAGGCGTCGACCACGTCGTCGTCGACCAAGCCGATCTTGCCGATCCCGGCCGCGGCGAGATAAAGAGCGGTCGGCGCTCCGAGCCCGCCGGCGCCGAGCAGCAGCACCTTGGCTTCGAGCAGCTTCACCTGACCGTCCACCCCGACTTCGGGCAACAGAGTGTGACGCGAGTAACGATCGCGCTGTTCCGGCGTGAGCGCCGTGCTGGCGATCACCGGCAGACCCTGCTCCTGCCATTCGAGGATGCCACCCGCGACCGAGGCCACGTCCTCGTAACCCATACCCATCAGCACTTCGGCCGCGGTCGCCGAACGGACACCAGAACGGCACGAGAGCAGGACCCGGGTCGACTTGTCCGGCACCTTGTCCGCGATGTTGTCCGCAACCATCGCCGGCGGAATCAGGTTCGCGCCGTCGATGTGAGACTCGGCATACTCATAGGGCTCGCGAGTGTCGATCAGGACAGCATCACTCGACTCGAGCTCGGCGAAAGCCTCCTGAGGAGTGATCTCCTGAACTGCGACTGTGTCCGGTGCCATTACGTTTTCCCTTGAATAGAAGGTTTCCAATACTTCATAAAGTATAGCGCCTACAGGGAGGGACGCATCTGGCGCAGTCTCTTCACCCGCTCTTCGATCGGGGGATGGGTCGAAAAGAGCTTCTTCATGCCGGTGGCCTTGAACGGCATGACGATGTAGAGCGGCTCGGCGGCCTCGTTCACGCGGCCGGTCATCGGGATGTTGTCTGCTCCCTGCTCGAGGCGCAGCAGAGCACTGGCCAGCGACTCCGGGTTGCCGCAGATCACGGCACCGCCGGCGTCGGCCGCGTACTCACGCTGTCGCGAGACGGCAAGCTGGATGATCGATGCGGCCAGCGGGGCCAGCAGGACCATGGCCAGCGCGCCGACCAGGCCGAGCGGCGAGTTGTTGTCGCTGCCGAACCACAGCAGCATGTAGCCGAGGTAGGTGATCGCGGCGCCGATCGTCGAGGCGACCGACTGGATCAGGATGTCGCGGTGCTTGACATGGGCCAGCTCGTGGGCGACGACCCCGCGCAGCTCGTCCGGCGAAAGCAGCTTGGTGATGCCGGCGGTCACGGCGACGGCCGAGTGGCTGTAATTGCGGCCGGTCGCGAAGGCGTTCGGCTGTTCCTGCGGGATCACGTAGAGCCGGGGCATGGGGATATCGGCCCGCTGGCAGAGCTCGCGAACCATCTGGAAGTACTCCGCGTTCTCGGATTCTTCCATCGGCTTGGCGCCGCTCATCTTGAGGGCGAGCTTGTCGCTGAAGAAATACGAGAAGAAGTTCATCGCTACCGCGCCGGCGAGGAAGAGCAGCGTGATGTTCGGATCGCCGCCGCTGACGATGTACCCGATGGCGACGAGCAGTCCCGACAGGGTCGCCAGAAGGATGGTCGTCCTCAGCGTCGCGGAGAAAGTTGAACCTTTGGTGGTGGTCATTCAGGGACTCCTTGGTGAGAGGGGATCACGCAGGGCGCGATTGAATCAATGAACGCAGTCTGAAGCAATCGGAGGTTTTATCCATAGGGGCGACTACCCCCATGTGATCCGTCCGGTCCCTAAACGGCCCGAATCCATGTTTCTCATCCAGCTCTCATCTTCATGGCCGATACTTGATCCGATGCGAGTTCTAGTGGTCGAAGACCAGCCCAAGATGTCGCGGCTCCTGCAGCGCGGGCTCCAGGACGACGGGATCGCGGCTGACGTCACCGACAACGGCGAAGATGCGCTCTGGATGGCCGGCAGCACTGAATTCGACGCCGTCGTGCTCGATGTCATGCTGCCCGGAATCGACGGCTTCGAGACCTGCCGCCGCCTGCGCGCCGACGGGGTCTGGGCCCCGATCCTGATGCTGACCGCCCGGGACGCGGTCGAGGACCGGGTGTCGGGTCTCGACAGCGGCGCCGATGACTACCTTGCCAAGCCGTTTTCATTTGCCGAGCTGTCGGCCCGGCTGCGCGCGTTGATCCGCCGCGGTTCGGTAGCCCGGCCGACCCTGCTCAGGGTGGATGACCTCGAACTCGACCCGGCGGCCCGCAAGGTTCACCGGGGTGGCACCGAAATCCCGCTTTCGGTCAAAGAATTCGCGCTGCTCGAAACGTTCATGCGCCGCCCCGGCGACGTACTCAGCCGACTCCAGCTGCTCGAGCACGCCTGGGACTACGAGTACGAGAATCGCTCAAACGTCGTCGACGTCTACGTGCGCTATTTGCGTGAGAAGATCGATCGTCCGTTCGGCCGGGATTCGATCGAGACGGTTCGCGGGGCGGGCTATCGAATGCGAACCGGAGAGTCATCCTGAGCCGACTGCCGATCCGACTCCGGCTGACGATCGCCTTCGCGTTCGCCACCGCCGTCGTACTCGCTCTGGCTGGAACCTTTGTCTACGTATCGGTCTCCCATGAACTCAACGACTCGATCGACGAGACGCTCGTGGGTCGCACTGACGTCCTCATCGCGAAGGTCGCCGATACACCGGCGTCAAAGATCGAGCTCGGCTCGAGTGAGGATCCCGAAGACTCCTTCTCGCAGATCATCCGCGCGGACGGATCGCTGGTCGACTCGACTTCGCCTTCACTGACTGAACCCGTACTCGGCGCGCACGCTCTCGCGACAGTGGAGGACGGTGAGACCGGATTCGACATTGGCGAGCTGCCGGGCGTCGACGGAGACGCCCGGCTCCTTGCCCGCCCGGCTGAACACGGCGGCGAGAGCTTCGTTGCCGTCGCCGGCGCAGCAACCCAGGACCGCGACGAAACGCTGGCCGGCCTGGTCAGAACGTTCCTGATCGCGGCGCCGCTTGCCCTGCTGCTGGCTTCTCTTGCCGGCTATGGCCTGGCTACCGTCGCCATGCGGCCCGTCGAGCGGATGCGACGGCAGGCGGGCCAGATCACCCTCGACCGAAGTGGCGAGCGGCTGCCTCTTCCTGCGTCCCGGGACGAGATTCACCGGCTCGGCGAGACACTCAACGACATGCTCGACCGAATCGAGGACTCACTCGACCGGGAGCGCTCGTTCGTTGCCGACGCCAGTCATGAACTGCGGACTCCCCTCGCCATCGTTCGCGGCGAGCTGGAACTGGGCCTGCGGCCTGATCGTGATCTGACCGCCGCCCGGGCGGCGATGCTCTCGTCCCAGGAGGAAGTGATCCGCCTGCAGAACCTCACCGAAGACCTGCTCGCCCTGGCCCGCTCCGACGACGCCCACCTGGCGATTGATCGCACTGAAGTTTCAGTTCCGGTTCTACTCGATCAGGTCCGGTCCCGCTTCGAGCCGTTAGCCGGGGAAGAGGGTCGACGCCTGACCATTGTCGCGAGGACTCTCGAAAGCATCTACCTGGATCAGTCACAGATCAAACTGGCGCTGGGGAACCTGGTGCAAAACGCCCTGCGGCACGGTGAAGGGGAGGTCTCTCTCTCCGGACGGGTCGAGGGCAGCGTGGTCATCTTCGAGGTCACTGACGAGGGAGACGGTTTTGCGGCCGGCTTCACCGAAGAGGCCTTTGAGCGATTCGCCCGGGCGGAGGCCGGGCGGACGACAAGGGGCTACGGACTCGGGCTGGCGATCGTGAAGGCGGTCGCCGAAGCGCACGGCGGAACAGTGGCGATCGAGCCGGGAACATCCGGGGCGAAAGTGGCCATGCGAATCCCCCGGGACGCCGCCGGCAACCTCCCGCTTTCGTAGACAAAGCGCCTTCCCCTGTCCTCATTGCCGGCTCATCTGGCCTCCGTAGAACTCACGGTGAAGTCGCAATCCGAACTCACAGGAGGCACGAAATGAACAAACGAAACAAGACCATCGCAACCGGAATCGCCGCCCTCGCCATCGTGGCCGGCGGAACCGGACTCGCCGTCGCCGGTGGTGGCAGCGGCGAAGACGCCCATGAGAACGACACCCCGATTACGGGGTCAGCTCTCAGCCAGGCCAAGACCGCGGCGCTCGACGCCGTCGGACAGGGCAAGGTCACCGGCACCGAGGTCAGCGACGAACAGTCCTACTACGAAGTCGAGGTCACCCTCGACAACGGCAGCCAGACCGACGTTCAGCTCGACCGCTCTTTCAAGGTGGTCAGCCAGGAGGCCGAGCACGGCGCCGAGGCCAACGACACCGAGTAGCCGGACCTGGCCGAAAGGCCCGAACCACCGTGTGAGAAAAACGGCCCGCCTGATCGGCGGGCCGTTTCTCATGTGGCACGATGACTGGCATCGAAGCAACCGGACCCCACAGATGAAGCATCGCCCGCTATTCACGGAGGTCCTCGCGCTGAACGCGGTCATGGTCGCTTTTGCGACCGTCGCGACGGCGATCGTGACCGGTCTCGACTGGGACCACGTCGAGATCCTGGTCCCCCTGGTCGCGATCACGGCCGGCGTGACCTGCCTGCTGAACGTCGCCCTGCTCCGGCGTCGCTTCAATCCCCTGGAGCACCTGATCGACGAGATGGAGAAGGTCGACCTCAGCCAGCCCGGCGCCAACCTGCCGCCCGAGATCGACGGCAAGGCGGAGACCGAGGAGGTCGAACGCCTGGAGATCGCCTTCCTGAGGATGATGCGCCGGCTGGAAGCCGAGCGGCGACGCGCCTCGAACGCCGCGCTGAGCGCCCAGGAAGAGGAGCGGGCCCGGGTCGCCCGGGACCTGCACGACCAGGTCAATCAGTCCCTGACCGGCGTCCTGCTTCGCCTCGAAGCGGCGAGGGCCGCGGCGCCGCCCGAACTCGAGGAAGAGCTGGTCGAGACCAGCACCCTCGCCCACCAGGCGATGGACGAACTGCTCACGGTCGCCCGCCAGCTGCGGCCCACCGCGCTCGACGACCTCGGCCTGAGCGCTGCGATCGCCGGGCAGATCGAGCAGCTCGGCGGCAGCGAAGTGAAAGCGACCTTCGAAGTCGAAGGTGACGTCGGCGGGCTCGATCCCGACGTGCAGCTCGTGATCTACCGCGTTGCCCAGGAATCCCTCGGCAACGCGATCCGCCACAGCGGCGCCGGTCACATCGACATCCGCCTCAGCCGGGGTCCGGGCAAGGTCGAGCTGACGGTGAAGGACGACGGCTCGGGCTTCACCTTCGATGAAGCGACCTCCGGCCTCGGACTCGGAGGCATGCGCGAACGGGCGATCCTCGTCGGCGGCGATCTACAGATCGAATCGCGGCCCGGACACGGGACGTCGGTCCGGCTGACCGTGCCCGATCGCGCCGAACCGGATTCCGGGATGAGAAACTGAGCCGATGAAGATCGTCATCGCCGATGACCACGGCATCGTGCGCTCCGGCATCAAACTGCTGCTCGAGCGCCAGCCCGACCTCGAAGTCGTGGCCGAAGCGGCCGACGGGATCGAAGCCCGCGACCTGGTGATCTCTGAGCGGCCCGACCTGGCCATCCTCGACGTGAAGATGCCCGGGCTCACCGGCCTCCAGGCAACCCGCGAGATCAAGGCGCAGGCACCCGAGGTGCCGATCCTGATCCTCTCGATGCACGACGACGAGCGATATCTGTTCGAAGCCCTGAAGGCCGGAGCGTCGGGCTACGTGCTCAAGTCGCAGGCCGACACCGACCTGCTCGAGGCGGTCCGTTCGGTCGAGCGCGGCGAGCCGTTCCTCTCCCCCGGCGCCCAGCAGGCCTTGATCAGGGACGTGTTGGAACGCGGCGACCATGATCACCCGGAATTAACACCAAGGGAAGAAGAGATCGTCAAGCTCGTGGCCGAAGCCAATACGACCAGAGAGATCGCCGAATTACTTCACCTTTCCGAAAAAACCGTAGAAAATCATCGCGCCAACGCGATGAAGAAACTCGGCATGCGCGACCGGGTCGAATTGGTTCGTTACGCCATAAGGCAAGGTCTCATCGAGCCGTGAACCACCTGATTGAAACCGAGCGGGTCACCCTCGAGCCCGGCACCGAGGTCCTGATCAGGCAAATCCGCCCGGAAGACAAGCTCCTGCTGGCCGAAGCATTTGAAGGGTCGTCGCCAGAGACCCGCTACCAGAGGTTCTTCGCTCCGGTCGAACGGCTGAGCGAAGGCGACCTGACCTACCTGACCGAGGTCGACCACAGCGACCACGAAGCGCTGGTGGCGATCGACCCGGACGAAGGGTCGATCGTCGGTGTCGCCCGTTACGTCCGGACCAAACTCAGGAACGAAGCCGAGGTCGCGATCGCCATCAGCGACGACTGGCAGGGCAAGGGCCTCGCCACCGCGATGCTCCAGCGCCTCGTGCGCCGGGCGGCGGCGGAAGGGATCGATTATTTCCTGGCGCTGATCCTGACCAGCAACACCTCGGCGACCGAACTCTTCGAAGGACTCGTGCCCGACCGGGCCCGCAAGATGCGTGGCGACCCGGGTCAGGTCGAGATCCTGATCGAACTGCCCGGTCCCGGCTCGTTTTCCGGATCCCTGCTGGCTCGCACGCTCGGCTCCTCAGCCCGCGGCTCGCTCAAAGTCTCACCCTGGCGGCGGCTGCGCCGCCGCATGGCCCGCAATCGCCGGCGGCTCCAAGACGATCCGGAACGCCACCCGGCCTAGCTCGCGGGGTAAGCCCGACCGATGCCGTAGGATATGAATCGATGCTCTTTTCGACAAAAGCCGAGTACGGAGTTCGTCTCATGGTCGAGCTCGGTCGCCAGCGCGGTACCGGTCCGGTTTCGCTTAGCGCCGTAGCCGAAGCCGAGAACCTGCCGCTTTCATACCTCGAGCACCTCGTGGCGAAGCTGCGCAAGGCCGGCTTGGTGACCTCGACCCGCGGAGCGCACGGCGGTTACAGCCTGGCCCATCCGGCTGAGGAGATCACGATGGTCGAAGTGGTCGAGGCCCTCGAAGGACAGATCGCGCCGATGGAGTGCTTTCACGAGACCCCCGAAGGCAAGGTCCTCTGTTCGCACGAAGGCGACACCGACGACGCCTGTGCGACCAAGCTCCTCTGGATGCGGGTCCAGGGCGGCGTCAACCGCGCTCTCGCCGGGACCACCCTGGCCGAGCTCGTCGAATTTTCCCGCCGCCCGGCCGAAGAACGCCAGCCAGCCGTCGGCAGCGCCGCCTAGAGCGTCGCGCTACCCCAACCGAAACACAGAAACGGAGCCAATCTCTTGGCAGAGCTAGAGATCAAAAATCTTCACGTCAGCGTCGAGGACAAAGAAATCCTTCGCGGCCTCGACCTCAAGGTCGAGTCAGGCAAAGTACATGCCCTCATGGGACCCAACGGTTCCGGCAAGTCCACCCTCGCCAACGCGATCATGGGCCACCCCGCACTCACCGTCACCGAAGGATCGATCCACTTCGACGGCCAGGACATCACCGGGATGGCGGTCAACGAACGCTCGCAGCTCGGTGTCTTCATGGCCTTCCAGTACCCGATTGCGATTCCGGGTGTCGCCGTCAGCAAGTACCTGCGCCAGATCCTCAACGCCCAGCGTGAGGCCCGCGGTGAGAAACCGCTGAAGATCAAGGAGTTCGCCGCCCAGGCCCGTGAAGCCATGGACCTCGCGAACATCCCCCAGGACTTCTCCAGCCGTTACCTCAACGACGGCTTCTCCGGCGGCGAAAAGAAGCGTATGGAGCTGCTCCAGCTCGCGCTGCTCAAGCCGAAGATGGCGATCCTCGACGAGACCGACTCCGGCCTCGACATCGACGCCCTGCGCACCGTCGCCGACGGCATCAACAAGTTCACCGGCCCCGACATGGGCGCCTTGATCATTACCCATTACCAGCGACTGCTCCACATGGTCGAGCCCGACGCGGTTCACGTCATGTTCGAAGGGCGGATCGTGAAGGAAGGCGGCTCCGAACTGGTGGATCAGCTCGAAGCCGAGGGTTATGCGTGGATCAAGGAAGAGGTCGAAGCAGCGGCCGCATGAGTACCGCGCCCGCGACACCCGGGACAGCCCTCCCCAGGACACTTACGTCGATCCGCGCAGAATTCCCGATCCTCGGCCGCGAGGTCAAAGGCAAGCCCCTCTCGTACCTCGACAACGGCGCCACGGTCCAGAAGCCGGCCTTCGTAATCGAGGCGATCGACAACTATTACCGCGAGCACAACGCCAACGTCCACCGCGGCGTCCACACCCTCTCGGAAGAAGCGACCAACATCTATGAAGGCGCCCGCGCCTCGGTCGCGGCCCACATCGGCGCCAACACCCGCGAGGTCATCTTCACCCGCAACGTGACCGGCGCGATCAACCTCGTCGCGCAGGCCTGGGGCCAGGCCAACCTCGGTCCCGGCGACCGGATCCTGCTGACCGAGATGGAGCACCACTCGAACATCGTGCCCTGGTACCTGATCGCCGAACGGACCGGAGCCGAGCTCGACTGGGTCGGCATCGACGACGACGGCCGCCTCGACCAGGAGGGGCTCGAAGCCGGACTGGCGCGCGAGCCGAAAGTGTTCGCTTTCACCCACGTCTCGAACGTGCTCGGCACGACCAACCCGGTGGCCGAACTGGTCGCCAGGGCGAAAGCCGCCGGCGCGCTGACGCTGATTGACGGCGCCCAGGCCGCGCCGAGGATGGAACTCGACATGAAGGCCATCGGCGCCGACTTCTACGGCTTCACCGGCCACAAGTTCTACGGCCCGACCGGGATCGGCGTCCTCTACGGACGCCGCGAGCTGCTGGAGGAACTCGAGCCCTTCGAGGGCGGCGGTTCGATGATCAGCAAGGTCGCCAAGGACAAGATCACCTGGGCCTCGGTCCCGGCCAAGTTCGAGGCCGGCACCCCGCCGATCGCCGAAGCCGCAGGGCTCGGAGCCGCGGTCGAATGGATCCAGGGCGTCGGACTCGACGCGATCGCCAACCACGAGCGTGAACTCACCGCCTACGCCCTCCCCCGCCTCCAGGAAGTGCCGGGATTGAAGCTGTTCGGGCCGGAAGGCACCGAAGACCGCGAAGCGATCATCTCCTTCGACCTCGAAGGGATCCACCCCCACGACGTCTCCGAGATCCTCGACCGCCACGGAGTGGCGGTGCGAGCCGGCCACCACTGCGCCCAGATCCTGATGAAGCGCCTCGAAGTCCCGGCCACGACCCGGGCGAGTTATGCGGTTTACAACACGAACGAAGAGACCGACCGCCTGATCGAAGCGCTCCTCGACGCCCGCCGCATCTTCGGGCTCTAAGTCACAAAACCTTCGCCAGGGCGGGGGCGACTATCGCCTTGCCGGGCCTTATACCTCCGTGGCTCACGCGAGAACCGATCCAGATGAACTATCCATGGGGCAGGCCCTGATCCTGGAGATTTTCCGTTCTGCCATGACCTTGGACAGCATCGTCGATTCCATCCTGGAAGACCTGCCGAAAGACTCTTTTCCCGGGGAAGATCCGGCAAAGGTCTTGTTCGAGATGATGGCCGGGAGTGCTCAGCCGGCGATCGAGGCTGCCGGTGAGAGCCAATGCCGAGCTGCAATCGCGCTGATGGGGGCAGTGGTGGATCGGGTCATGACCGATCTGAAGGAAGCGGCAAGATTGGCGCGGCCGTGAAGCTAAGTGCTACATTCATGTACATGAGCGAAACAGTTGGCGTTGCGGAGCTTCGGCAAAACTTGAGCGTCTATCTGAGGCGAGTGGGAAAAGGTGAGCGACTCGTGGTGACGGACCGGAACCGGCCGGTGGCCGAGCTGGGACCTGCCCCGTCTACGGGGCCCGAACTCGACCGACTGATTGCCGAAGGAAAAGTTTCGCCACCAACCCGGTGGCGTCTTCCAGACCCGATCGAAATGACCGGAGACCCGGATTCGCTGAGTAAAGCGCTCGACGAGGTGCGCGGCGAGCGCTGAATCATGTCGATGTTCTACGCAGACTCATCGGCCTTGTTAAAACTCGTCCGCCAAGAAGCCGGGTCGGATGTATTGCGTGCGTATCTTTCCGGGGCTGACCTGGTCAGCAGTGAGCTGGTTCTCGCTGAAGTCCCCAGGGCGGTTCATCGGGCCGCTTCAATCGATCCCGCATTGCCACTCGACCACCTGATGGAACGAGCTGGCGAGGTGATCGAGACCGTCGCACTACGGGTGGTGGACCGCCATATCCTTGCGGGCGCCGGAGCAATTACCGAGCCTGCTCTTCGGACTCTGGACGCGGTACACGTGGCATCTGCCATTGACCTCAGCCCGGTTGAAGCCTTTGTCACTTACGACGAACGCCAAGCGGCGGTGGCCCGGCTGGCAGGCCTGCGAACCATGAGTCCAGGAATCTGATCTCCAGCACTCGCAGTCCCGACTCGTCCCTGGCTCTAGCCGAGGGCGTACCAGACCACTGGCGTACCGTGGAGCTTTCGGCGCTTGAACAGTTTTCGCACTGATGCTGCCGGGCGTTTGATCGCTCGGAATACGCCGGACGTCTTGGCGAGCGGGTACAGGACCACGACGCTCGTGAGCCGACCGCCGATCTTGACCTGCGCGCTCGAGGCGGTCCACTTGTTCGGCAGCCCGTGGGTGGCGGACATCGCCCTGTTGCAGTTCGTATTCAGAGAATAGACCCGGTTGCCGCTCGTCTTGCCGCACTTATGGGCGGCCGCTGACGCCGCGGTCGGGCTCGAAGCGACCACTGCCGCAGTAACAAAGGCAACCATGCACCACCGCACTCGCTTCATCTGGATCAAGCTCCAATCAACGTGGATTCGTAGCCCTGGAACAGTCCGGACTCGATCACTCCTGTGATCTGTTTGATCCTAACCTCGAGGTCAGAGGCGATTCCGTCGAAACGGCAATCGACGATCACGTTTCCGAGTTCGGTGATCACCGGCCCGTCCTTACCCGTTGCCTTGCGGATCTCGAAATCCGAGGGACCGAGCTTCTCGAGCTCGGGCAGGACCACCGGCAACGCCAGCGGCACTACTTCGACCGGAATTGCGAACTTCGAGCCGAGCTTTTCGACTCTCTTCGAATCGTCGACGATCACGCGGCGGTCAGTCGTGGCCCGGAAGAGCATCTTCTCGCGGAAGAGTGCCCCGCCTCTCCCCTTGATGAGGCTTCCATCGGGGTCGACCTCGTCGGCACCATCGAAGAGCCACTGGGGCGTGTCGGCGGCGAGGTCGCCGACTCGCAGGCCGAGGTTGGCGATCGTCAGCTGGACCTCGATCGAGGTGGGGATCAGGGTCATGTCGTCGAGCTCGCCGGCCCTCGCGCGCTCGGCAATCGCGTGGATCGCGAGGAAGGACGTGCTGCCGGAGCCGGCCCCGATCACCTGGCCACATTCAGCGGTCGCCGCCAGACTCCGGGCAACCGCCAGCTTGGCTTCGTAGTTGGAGATCGAGTCGCGGTCGAAGGTCTCGAAGGGAATCATCGGTTCAAGCATGGCAAGTTGCCCGGAAATCCGTTCAGCTACGCTCATTTGCATGGAAGAGCTTTACCGCGAACAGATCCTCGAGCACTACAAACGGCCGCAGAATTTTGGCGTCATTGACGATCCCGATCTGGAATTCGAGGACACCAATCCGTTCTGCGGCGACGAGCAGCACGTGACGATCAAGCTCGATGACGAGGGCAAGGTCGCCGAAGTCAAGTTCGACGGCAAGGGTTGCGCGATCTCGACCGCGGCCACCTCGATGCTCACCGATGAGCTGGCCGGAAAGACCCGCGACGAGCTGATCACGCTGCCCAAGGAATTCGTGCTCGACCTGCTCGGCATCGACATTTCCGCCACCCGGATGAAGTGCGCGTTACTCGGCCTCAAAGTGGTCAAGGGTGCCGGACTCGGCAAGACCGCCGACTGGGACGACGAAGGAACCGTCGGCGACCCGTCCCTCAGCGACGACATCTAGTCGCGGAGAACCCGGCCTGAGAAATTCATGTCCCGCGAGACCCGGGCGATTCTTCGGGGGTCCGGCGGACCGCCTCGATGGCGAAAACCCCGAGCATGGCGCAGATGAATGTGGCGACCAGCAGGCCGGCGACGATGCCCATCGGAAACTCACTCCTGCCGGACCAGTAGAGAGTTCCCTTGAGTTCAGCCGGCTGCCCGTCGACCTCCAGAGGGATGCTGTAATCCCGTACGGCCTGCGGCGCCGCGGTGTTCTCGATGCCGGGCAGGACGCCGGTTTTCAGCAGATGACTGCGCTTGTCGAACCAGGTTAACTCACCCTCAACCGCTTGACGGACCCACTTCGGGGGCGCTGACGGATCCGCTGACGGATCGACCGGGGTGCGGGCGTAGCGGTCCCGGTTCAGGTAGAAGGCCGGCGAGCGTGAGTTCAGGTAGACGGCGCCATCCGGATCCAGCCGGGCGTAGGGTTCGCCGTCGTAGCCTTTAACGACCAGCTCCCGGCCGCTGTCGTTCCGCAGGCGGATCCGGGAATCCTTGTCGATCATCTCGAACTTGATCCCCGCACCGAGTGCCGGGGGCACAATCGATTCGGGGATCGATTCGAAGTCGTGGGAAGAGGCTTTGTGCGCCTGAACCGAAGCGGCCGGCAGGAGCAGCAGAACCAGGACGGCCAACATGGCTGTCCTCGATGAGACCGCTCCCATTTTCACGTATGCCACGGTGACGAACCGGACCTACTTCGAGGACCCGACGGAATCGGCGACGTAGTCGGAAATCTGCTGGGTCTCTTCGCCGGACACGATGTTGGACGGCATCACGCCGGAGCCGGCCCCACCGTTCTCGATGGCCGACGTGACGAGAGCCGCGTCAGGCTGGAGGTCGTCGAGGTTGGGCCCGACCGCACCGGCGGTGTCCGCTTCGGCGAGCGTATGACAGCTGCCGCAGTTCGCGACGAAGAGATCGAGCCCCGGTCCGGCAGCGGCCGGTTTGGCGGGAGGCTTCTCGGTGACCGGTCCGGAACTCTGTCCTCCGCCCGGATTGCTCGGGTTGTTGGTCCCGATCTCGTAGGCCGCGATCATCGCCGCCGCCACCAGGCAACCGACACCGATGCCGGCCAGCCAGGCCTGCAAGGTCCGGCTGCCGCCGTTGCCGCCGTCGTCGGTTTCTTTCTTATCTGTCTTCTGCTCTTCGTCCATCGATCATCCTCCCGTTACTCCCGCCGAAAACATGAGTGCCATCCCGACCGAAGAAGCCAGAACGGTCCAGCCAGCCACCCGGCCGAGTGCCGTCGCAGCCAGCCCCATCACCAAGCCGAGCATCAGGACGACCCCGTGATAGGAGGCATGCAGTAAATCGTTCGTTTCGATATCCGAGTAGATCGCAGGGATCATGACGAGCAGCATCGCGGCCGGCATCAGGATGACGACGAGGATGCCGAGATTGGTGAAGCGCGGCGCGATGCGCCTGAGGACCATCGGGGCGGAGCCGATGGCCGCTCCGAACATCGCTCCGACGAAAAACTGCACTGCATGGGCCAGATGGTGATAACCGACCGTGACCGTCGAGGCGTCGGAGATCGGAGGGAGGAATACGAACGATGCCACCACAGCCATCCCGACCACCGTAGCCAGGCCGAAACTGGTCTTGATCAGCGGTTCGGCGCCCCGGCCGAGCGCCAGGTCGGCCTCGGCGGAGCCACCCGCGATCACCGGTGCCGCCGACGGCGGTAGGGCGTCTTTACGCCGACGCCGGGCATCCCGCCCGAGCGATACGAACTCGGCCAGCATGATGAAAAACCCAACCAGGAACACCACGGCGAAGACCGAAGCCACCAGACTGTATTCCTCGGTACCGGCCGGATGAACGGCCCAGCGCCGGGGGATTCCCAGGGCTCCGGACACGTACCAGCTGAAGATGAAGCCGTACCCGCCGAGCACCATCAGCACCGGAGCCCAGATCGTCGCCCTCCGGCTCGCCGTTCGTCCGGCGGAACGCTCCAGCAGGTAGGAGACCAGCGCCATCATCCAGAGACCGACGCCCATCATGAGGTAATTGTGGAAGTGCGCTGGAACCCAGAGCGTGTTGTGAAAGCGGAAATTGATCGGGACCAGCGAATCGATCACCGCGCCCGAACCACCGATTGCCCAGCCGGCAAATCCGAGATAGAGCAGGACCGAAGTCAGGGTCCACCGGTACCGGGAACCCCAGACCAGCATCATGCCCGTGTAGATCGTCACCACCGCGACCGGAATGGCTGCGGCCGATGAAGCGACCAGCGAGATCATCTGCGGCGCGCCGGGCTGGACGAAATCCATGTACAGGTGATGCGAATACGCGGTCATCACAAAAACGATCGTCGCCATCCAGCCGATCACCAGGGGCTTCGAGAGCTTCCACTGACGGCCGGCGTAGAGCGGTACAAGCACGTAGATCATGCCCGCCGCGAGATAGATGATCAGGTTGGCGATGGTATGGCCGAAGAAGTAGGTCAGGTTCTTGGCCCAGAGGGCATCCAGCGTAACCTGGCCGTCGATCGTGTGATCGAGCAGGGCAAGCACGATGGTCATGCCGACCGCACCACAGATGATCCCCTGGATGCTCACGGCGGTCGCGGCGACCACCTGCGGCGGCGGACCCGTCGATTCCTTGCCGCGCAGCCACTTCAGGCCGAGTGATCCGCTCAGACCTCCGTAGGTCTGGGTCGTCGACTTCAGCACATCGATGCAGTAGATCGTGAACCCGACGCCGACCAGTCCCATGCCGACGATGAAGGTGACCGCCGCCCAGGTCGACCACTGCCCGGATGAGTCGAACGGAAGCGGGAAAAGGAAGGTCCATCCGGCCGCGAACCCCCCGATCAGGACCGCGATGAGTACCAGCACGACGCCACCCACGATCGTTCCCCAGCTCACCAGAGCCCGCTTGAAGTCGAGCGCGGGAACGACCGACCTGACCACGAACCAGAGCCCGCCCATCATGGAAAGCAGGGCACCGGCGAGCATCCCCGCCGCGTGCAATGTCATGAGGCGGTAGAACCACTCGGGCGAGATCCCGACGGAATCCGCCTGGGCGAAACGCATCACCACCCCGATCACGGCCATCAGGGTGAACAGGGCCAGACCGGTTCCGCCGAAGAGCCAGCCCACGGTACGCTGGTGGCCCTCGGTCTCGGGACTCAACTCTTCGCCCAGGGGGTGGAGGACCTGCCCGGCCGGCGGCTCGGCGACCAGCTCGCTCATGGGATCACCTCGAATTCGCGAGTCATCTCGTGATGCTTGAAACCACAAAACTCCAGACAGGCAATCTCGTACGTACCGGCCTTGTCGAGGCTCAGGTCGAGCTGGTTGTGGTAGCCGGGCATCGCCTGGACGCTGCCGATGAGAACGCCATCGGGGTCGTAGATTCCGAAACCGTGATTAACGTCGGCCGAGGTAACGTCGAAGTTGATTTTGCTGCCGGCCGGCACCGTCTCCGGATTCATCGACCAATAAAAGAGCCCACCGCTGACCCGGACGGTCGCGTTGGTCTCGTCCGCACCGGGGTACGGCAGGAAGAAAAGCGACAGCACTACGCCGGTGGCCAGAAGCAAAGCCAGGAAGACAAGCCAGTACCGGCGCAACCTATAGCCGGTGTCCGTCACCAGCTCGAATTCGACGTTTCGCCTGGCCTGCAGTGCGACCAGGGTAAAAATCGCGATCAGCGAAGCAGTGACCACCAGAAAGGCAATCAGCACGACGATCTGGAATCCACCGAAACTGAGCTCCACGGTCTCCTCTTTGGACGAAACTGCCAGCGCCAGGGCACCTGGTCTGACTTTATACTGATTCAGTGGGTAAATCAATGTCACCCGGCGCTCGGGCGGCCGGCTGTTTGCCGCCGGGTTGACGCCGTTCTGCGTATTAGGTAGCCCTGAACAAAGCTGCCGGACGGCGCGAGTGGATAAACTCTAATTCCGACCCCCTAGCTAGGCTTAAGTGGCGGGTTTCACAACTATGACCACTGACGAGAACATGAAAATTTCCGTATGCCCGGTCTCCGAACTCGCCCCCGGCGAGCGGAAGATCGTCGAGCACGAAGGCGAGCCGATCGCCGTTTTCAACTGCGAAGGCGAGTTCTTCGCGATCGAGGACCGCTGCTCCCACGACGACGGCCCCCTGGCCGAGGGCGAGTGGGATTGCGCCGCACGCACGGTGGAATGCCCGCGCCACGGATCGCTCTTCGATCTGCGCACCGGCAAGCCCAAGACTTTGCCGGCTTTCCAGCCGGTCCGCACTTTTCCGGTCGAAATCACCGACGAGACCATCATCCTGGAGGTTTGAAATGGCGACTATGCAAGCAATTGCCGAGAAAAAAGCAGTCGAAGGAATCAACTCCGACTACAAGGAGAAGTTCGGCTTCAGTGACTCCGAAGAGGGTTACGCCTACAAGGCCCCCAAGGGACTGAACCGCGAAATCGTCGAATCGATTTCCGAATACAAGAACGAGCCGGAATGGATGCGCGAGTTCCGCCTCAAGGCCTACGACAACTTCGAGGCCAAGCCCACCCCTCAGTGGGGCGGCGACCTCGACCAGATCGACTTCAACGACATCCATTACTTCGTGCGCGCTTCCGAGAAGAACAGCCGCGACTGGTCCGAGGTCCCCGAGGACATCAAGAACACCTTCGATCGCCTCGGCATCCCCGAGGCCGAGCGCAAGTTCCTGTCCGGCGTCGGCGCCCAGTACGAATCCGAGGTCGTCTACCACCAGGTCAACGAGAAGCTCGAGGCCCAGGGCGTCATCTTCACCGACATGGACACCGCGCTGCGTGAGCACGAGGACATCCTCAAGGAGTACTTCGCGACGGTCATCCCGCCGAACGACAACAAGCTGGCCGCGCTCAACTCGGCCGTCTGGTCGGGCGGGTCCTTCGTCTACGTGCCCAAGGGCGTCAAAGTCGAGATGCCGCTGCAGGCCTACTTCCGGATCAACACCGAGAACATGGGCCAGTTCGAGCGCACCCTGATCATCGCCGAGGAAGGCTCCGAGGTTCACTACATCGAGGGCTGCACCGCCCCGGTCTACTCCTCGGACTCGCTCCACTCAGCCGTGGTCGAGATCATCGCCAAGCCTGACGCGAAGGTCCGTTACACGACCGTCCAGAACTGGTCGCAGAACGTCTTCAACCTGGTCACCAAGCGGGCGATCGCGCAGGAGCGGGCGACCATGGAATGGGTCGACTGCAACTTGGGCTCGAAGCTGACCATGAAGTACCCGGCCATCTACCTGATGGGCGACGGCGCGCACGGCGAGATCCTCTCGATCGCGTTCGCCGGCAACGGCCAGCACCAGGACGCCGGCGGAAAGATCATCCACGTCGCCCCGAACACCACCTCCTCGGTCTTCGCCAAGTCAATCTCCAAGGACGGCGGCCGCTCGACCTACCGCGGCCTGCTCGAGATCGCCGGCGGCGCGACGGGAACACGTTCCAAGGTTGTCTGCGACGCGCTGCTGCTCGACGAGGACTCCCGTTCGGACACCTACCCGACGATCAAGGTCGACGAGTCCGATGCCGACATGGGTCACGAGGCGACCGTCTCCAAGGTCGGCGACGACATGCTCTTCTACCTGCAGAGCCGCGGCCTCTCTGAAGAGGAAGCCTCGAAGATGATCGTCAACGGCTTCATCGAACCGGTCACCAAGGAACTGCCGATGGAATACGCGGTCGAGCTGAACCGACTGATCGAGCTCCAGATGGAAGGCAGCATTGGCTAGCTCCGTCGCCACCGAGCCGAAGTGGCTGAATGACCGTCGTAAGATTGGCGCCGAGCTGGTCGAGACCCTCCCCCTCCCCGACAGGAAGACGAAGGGCTGGGAGTTCACCGACCTCAAGAAGCTCGACCTCGACTCCTTCGAGACTGCCTCGGCCGATGCCGAGATCGACTGCGGCAACGAGGATGTCGTGGTCATGCCGCTGGTTGACGCCATGGCCGAGCACTCCGACCTGATCGGACAACACCTCGGCTCGCTGGTCGAGGCCGAAGATCCTTTCGTCGCTCGCAACGAAGCCGCCTGGCAGGACGGCGTGCTCGTCTACGTGCCACGCAACGTGGTCTGCGAAGAACCGATCAAGGTCCGAATCAACCTCGGCTCGGAAGGAAGTGCCGTCAACTGGCGCACCCTGATCGTGCTCGAGGAAGGCGCCCAGGCTGAGGTCTGGGAGCACTACGGTTCCGAATCCGACGACACATCCGCCCTGCTCAACACGGTGGTCGAACTCGTGGTCGGTCAGAACGCGAACCTCGACTTCATCGCCACCCAGGACCTTTCGGAGAAGGCCTGGCTCTTTTCGTCGCAGCGGGCCGTGGTCCAGCGTGACGGCAGCCTCGACTGGGCCACGCTCGGTTTCGGCGGCGGTAACGGCAAGGTCCGCATGACGACCAACCTCGCCGGCCAGGGCTCTTCTGCCCGGGTCACCGGCGGATACGCCGGCGGCAACCGGCAGCACCTCGACTACGACACGCTCCAGGAGCACGCGGCCGTCGACACCTTCTCCAACCTCGCTTTCCGCGGCGTCCTCGCCGACCGTTCCACCGCCGTCTGGCGGGGAATGATCAAGGTCGATGAAGGAGCACAGCGAACCGACGCCTTCCAGGAGTGCCGCAACATGCTGCTCTCCACCGACGCCCACGCCGACGCCATCCCCGGCCTGGAAATCCTGGCCGACGACGTCGCCTGCACCCACGCCGCCGCGATCGCCCAGGTCGACAAGGACCAGCTCTTCTACCTCAACACGAGGGGACTCGGAGACGGAGACGCAAAGGCGCTGGTCGTCGAAGGCTTCCTCGAAGCCCTGGTCGAGCGCCTTACCGAAGGTCCGGTCCGCGACGAGATCTCGTCACTGATCGAGAAGCGCCTCGAAGAGATCCTCTAGGTCGCTTCGTTGGCTGGTCAGCTTGACACCCATGGGCGATGGCCACTGGTCGCGACCGCGGCTTTGGTTCCGACCCTGGCGCTCTCGGTCCGGGAGCCCCGTCTGTTGCCGCTTGCCGCGCTGTTCGCCCATCAGACCGAGGAGTGGGTCTGGCCCGGAGGCTTCCTCCCCTGGATCAACGAGACGGTCATCGGCAGCGACGACCCCGAGTTCCCGATCGACCGCCCGGCCGGCTTCCTGATCAACGTCGGATTCGGGTGGGGCCTCTCGCTTTCCGCACTCGGCGGAGCGTCCGCGGTGGCACCCCAGACCGCGCTTTACGTGAGCCACATCGGGAACGCCGGACTTCACATCGGCTGGGCGGTTCGCAATCGCCGGTACGACCCGGGTGTCGTCACCTCCGTACTGACCCTCCTGCCGACCGGAATCCTCGGTCTGCGCAAGCTCGTTCGTGGCCCGGAGGTAAGCCGGACACAGATTGTCAAGGGGGCGGCCGCAGGTCTTGCAATCGCCGCCGGGATGTTCCCTCTGATGAAGCTGCGACTGAAGAAACGGCGTCAAAACCCTCAATTCTGATCAGGATTTGCCACACCGACGAGCCCGACCCACTATGGTTGGTCCATCAGCCTGCTGGCCTGATTTATCTATAAAGCTGATCAAGTTTGTATAGATACTCTGAAACAGAAAGGAACACATGGCTCTTCACCTAGGAGATGAAGCACCCGACTTTGAAGCTGAAAGCACCGAAGGTCACATCAGTTTTCATGAGTGGCTCGGCGATTCCTGGGGCGTGCTCTTCTCGCACCCGAAGGACTTCACCCCGGTGTGCACCACTGAGCTGGGTTACATGGCCAACGCCAAGCCGGAGTTCGACGCCCGCGGCGTGAAGATCATCGGCCTCTCGGTTGACGCCCTCGGCAAGCACGAGGACTGGGCCAAAGACATCGCGGAAACTCAGGGCACTGCCCCGAACTACCCGATCATCAGTGACGCCGACTTCGAAGTCTCAAAGGCGTACGGAATGCTCAACTCGGACGTCTCCGGCGATGCCGCCGACCGAACTCCCGCCGACAACCAGACGGTTCGCAACGTGTTCGTCATCGGCCCTGACAAGAAGGTCAAGCTGATCCTGATCTACCCGATGACCACCGGTCGTAACTTCGACGAAGTGCTGCGGGTCATCGACTCGCTCAAGCTGACCGCCGAGCACAAGGTCGCCACCCCGGTCAACTG
Source organism: Thermoleophilia bacterium (assembly GCA_016650125.1). Taxonomy (GTDB): domain Bacteria; phylum Actinomycetota; class Thermoleophilia; order Solirubrobacterales; family 70-9; genus 67-14. Next base: position 58,476 of record JAENWT010000003.1, on the reverse strand, counting down.
GAAGAAGGGCGAAGACGTGATCATCGCCGGTTCCGTCTCCAACGACCAGGCCAGGGAGATCTACCCTGACGGATGGGACGAGCCCAAGCCGTACATCCGCATCGTGCCGGAGCCGACCAAGAGTTAAGCTCGAGGTCAGATTTAAGCAGTGGCGAGGCTCCGCGAAAGCGGGGCTTCGTTCTTGCAGGGCTGGCCCAATGGCAAAGTGGAGCGCATCGGCACTGATTGGCCGTGCGTATCGTCTCCACTTCGGGTTCCGATCTATCGACTCGATGCCAGCGCAGCCCGGACCTCTTTGACAACCTGATCCGGTTCTCGTGTGACCCTCCGCCAGGTGAATCGAAGAAGGATCCACCCGTCGGCCCAGAGCCGGTTGTTCCGCGCCAGGTCTTTCTCGAATTTTTCCAGGCCGCGGTGGAACCCATAGCTGTCCAGCTCAACGGCAAGGCGACGATCACGCCAAACGCAGTCCACTTCGTGACCGCCGATCTTGACGTTCACTTCCGGAGCTTCAACCCCTTCGCGATGGCAGGCGTCGAGCATCAGACCCTCCAGTAGTGACTTGGCTTTGTCGAGGTCTGGGATCCGGTCGAGCACCAGAGCCCGGTATTTCGATGCGCCGGGCCGTCCGCGACCGCGGTTCATGCAATCTTCGAGTTCTTCTTCATCGTCCAGAAGCCCAAGCCGATCGGCTTCGATGAAGCCGTACTTCAGGGCTGTCGGGGTGAGGCTCGATGCGAGATCCAGGAGCGCCCGGGCCGCAGAGACAACCGGAATGCCCCTGATTTCCCTGATGTCCTGGTCGGGGAGGTTTCGGGTACTCCTGATGACCAGTGGAATCGAGACCCGCCTGTCATTCAGGACGATCGACCCACGACCCGACCTGTGCCTTCCGCAACGGAGGACATCTACGCCAGGCCTCGCCTTCATGAATCCCCACGCCGCAGCGGCGCTGCGCCCACCCAGAACCGCGCCCTCACCGGCCGCGAGGACGCCTGCCATCCAGACTCCGTCCTGGGTGATTTGTTGCCGACCGACTGAAAAAACGGCAGGGAAGATCGGAAAAAGGAAGGACCCTGTGCGGGAATCGATTGTCGATCTCGGGATGCTGGCCGAGAGCAACTGCCATCGGCCGACTACACCGTGTTGTCGACGGCAGATTGCCTGCGCCACAGACTCGAGACCGGGGGTACCGTTCGCTGCGATGTCCATTCCAAAGGTTCGAGGGATCCTAGGCACCAGTGGGCAACACGGGTTACAACTGGTCAACGCCCCAAACGAGAAAGTGGTGTCGATTTGCACGTAAATCCCGTGCAAATCGACACCACTTCACCCCGAGGCCCCGGGCACCGATTTGGCTAGCCCCGACCGTCAGGAGTTCGAGACGGAGAGCAGGAAGAGGCCGAAGCAGGTGAAAGCGACCATAACCGCGAGCATCCAGTACTGGGAGCGGGCCGCCTTGCGGTAATCGCCCCAGGTCGTGATCGCGCGGTCGTGGGCGAGCACCAGTCCGGCGACATGGCCGAGCACCAGCGTCCCCACCTGCACGTACCAGACGAGGTCGTTGCTGATCGCGTTGAAATCGATGCCGTACCCGGCGGTGCCGAACAGGTCGGTGGTTCCGGTTCCGAGCGGATCGGAGAGGAGGTAGGTGAACTGGGCCTGCTCCTGGAAGAAGAAGAGGCTGAAGTAGTGGGCCAGGAGGTAGGCGAAGGCGATCGGGATCAGCGCGTGGGCGAAGGTCCGCCAAAGGGTCTTCCGGTCCGGTGCTCCGGGCACCGTGCCCATCCCCCGCACCCCGAGCAGGTAGATCAGGGCGACGATCGTGAGGCTGATCACCATGAAGGTCGTGCTCGCCAGCCGGGTCGAGGCGGTGGCGCCGAAGCCGGCGTCGCTGAACCAGCCGAGGACCTTCTGGATGCCGTCCTTGAACACACCCTCCTGGGCACCGTCAAAGGTCGTGGTGCCGATCGAGGCGATGATCACGGCGACCGAACCCGGGCCGAACACCCAGCGGGTCGAACCCGAGAGGAAGCGCCTCACACCGAGGGCGCCGTCGCGGAACTCGAACTTGCCGAGCGAGCCGAACATGCCGAAGTAGACCGAGAAGGTCTCACCGTTCCTGAAGAAGACTTCGCGACCGAAGGCGGCGGTCATGCCGAGCGCATAGACCGAATATGCGATCGCGGCGCGAGCGACGACCTCGGGTTCCAGGCCGACCGAGACGCCGTTGCCTTCGCCGTAGACCAGCTCGAGCCAGACGAATCCGACCAGCCCGATCGCGGCCGGCCAGCGGCCGAGCCGTTCCGGATAAGTGAAGTGGGTCGGAGCTCGTCCGAGAATCTTTCGGTAGGCAAATCCGATCGGCGTGGCGATCGCCTTCCAGGGATTGAAGGCCTGGAATACGTCACCGAAGAGGACCCCGAGAAGCGGGAAGCCGAGCCAGGCGGTGACGAACAGGAGGGTGATCGCGACGTTCCGCTCCGGCGCCGAGGTGCCCTCGAAGCCGGCGTAGATCGAGACGCCGAGCAGGAATATCCCGATCAGGCCGCAGAGGATCCGGACCGGGATCGATCCGATGACCTTGCCGAACCCGGTGAAGGCCGGGTGCCAGGAGTCACCCTCGTAGCGGGCCCGGCGCCAGCCTGCGGAGAGTGCGAAAAACGAGACTATGAGTACAACTGAAGCTCCCCAGGCGAAGAGCCACGCCGGTATGGGAATGTCCTCGCCGGCGGCGAGAACATGAGCGAGCGGGAGCTCTAGCAGGACGGGCTGACTCCGTCGAGCAGTCTCCAGTTCGCCTTGAAGGCCTCTTCGGCCGCGGTCACCAGTTCGTCTTCACTGAAGTCGTTCATATGCCGCTCGATCAGGTTGCGGCCGGCTTCGGCATGTTCGACGTCCATCTTCTCGTGAATGGTGAAGTACTGGTTGCCCGGCCCGTCGTAGATGTCGTAGTGGGCGGAGAGGCCCTCGGTCTTGGTCTTCGAGATCGACGGCTGTCCGCTCTCGACCGCGTACATGCGGGCGAGCTGCTTGCCGAATCCGTCAGCCTTGGTCCAGGCCTCGACGCATTCAAGAGTCTCAGGGTTCGGCTCGGCGCCGACGGTGCCGCCGACCTCGCGCACGAATCCGTCCCACATGGCGACGTGGCTCGACTCTTCGACGACGTGCGCCTCGAGTCCGGCCCGCTCACCGGCGGGGGCTGCCGCGGCGATGTCGGAGCTCATCCGGGCGATCGCTTCGGTGGCGTAACGGTACTGACCGGAGTAGTCAGCCAGCTCTTCGCGAGTCAGCTCACCGGCCGACCAGCGCTGGTAGAAAGGATGCTCGAGGACGTTCCAGTCGGTCCGTGCCTGCTCGATGCGGTCCCACAATTTGGTATTCACGAAAGCTCCTAGTCCGGGGGGCGGGACCCGAATCATACCTGCCCGTAATATCCGGCCATCCTCCCGCTCAGAGACGACATCGCCGCCCCGCACCTGCCCCCGGAGGCCACCTGGATCGGTGGCAACCCAGGCAAGATGGCCCCACTGGCCGCCAAGGGCCCGGTGCTCGTCCATTTCTTCGATTTCAGCCAGCTGAACAGCGTGCGCACCCTTCCTTATGTAAGCGAGTGGCACCGGCGTTACCGGGACTCCGGCCTGCGCGTGATCGGGGTCCAGGCCCCGCGCTTCGGCTTCGGCGCCGGCCCGGATGCGGTCGAAGCCGGCCTCGAGCGGCTGGGTGTCGAGTTCCCGGTCCTGATCGACGGGGACCTGGCCCTCTGGCACATATACGGCTGCGAAGGCTGGCCGAGCCTCTTCCTCTGGGGCCGGGGCGGCATCCTCCAGTGGTTCCACTTCGGCGAGGGCGAGTACCGCGGAACCGAGGAAGCGATCCAGAAAAGCCTGCTCGGACCGGACGCCGAGCCCAACTTCCCGGAACCGATGGATCCAGTCCGGCCGACCGACGCCGAGGGAATCGAGGTGATCGCACCCGGGGCCGAGCTGATCCCGATCGAAGGGCGGCCGTGGACCACCGCCGACGGCAACGTCTTCGATGTCGAATACGAAGGTGGCGGCGTCCATGCGACTGCTACCGGACAAGGTGCGCTGGTGCTGTCGCTCGACGGCGAGCCGGTCGGTCAGGTCGAGATCGACGGGGCCGGCCTCTACACACTGGCTGAGCACGACCGGCACGGCAGCCACCGGATCGAGATCGCACTCGACGGCAACCCGGAAATCTGGTCGGTCAGCTTCTCCCCCGCTGTGAGCCAGGCGGGTTCCGGCTAGGAGCTGGGGACCATCGGTAGCGGCCGGATTTCCTTCGGCAGCATGAAGCGGACCGACTCTTCGACCGTGCGCAATTCGGAGACGTCTTCGACGCCCCGGTCACGGAAGGACTGAACCAGGTCCTCGACCAGCTCTTCGGGTGCGCTGGCGCCCGAGGTGATGCCGACGGTCTCGATGCCATCGAGCCAGGCGTCTTCGACCTGGGTGTGATTGTCGATCAGGAAGGATTCCGAGCCGTATTCGCGCGCGACCTCGACCAGGCGGTTCGAGTTCGACGAGTTGGTCGAGCCGATGACCAGCACCAGGTCGCACTGTTTGGCGAGCTGCTTGACCGCGATCTGGCGGTTGGTCGTGGCGTAACAGATGTCCTCGCCCTTGGCGGTTACGATCCCGGGGAACCGTTCGCGGAGGCGACTGATGATCTCGGCGGTCTCATCGACCGAAAGCGTGGTCTGCGTGATCAGCGCGACGTGGTCCGGATCGTCGAGTTCGAGGCGATCGACCTCTTCGACCGTCTGCACCAGGACGATGCTCTCCGGAGCCTCGCCCATCGTGCCTTCGACCTCTTCGTGGCCCTCGTGTCCGACCATGACGATCGTGTAGCCGTCGGCCGCGAACTTGCGGGCCTCGACGTGGACCTTGGTGACCAGCGGGCAGGTGGCGTCGATCGTCTGGAGATTCCGCGACTTGGCGTTCTCGTGAACCGCCGGCGAGACGCCGTGGGCGCTGAAGACGACCATTTCGCCCTCCGGGATCTCGGTCTCCTCTTCGACGAAGACCGCGCCACGCTCGGAGAGTTCCTCGACCACGTGTTTGTTGTGGACGATCTCCTTGCGTACGTAGATCGGGGCGCCGTGCTTCTCGAGGGCGCGCTCGACCGTCTGAACGGCACGATCGACGCCCGCGCAGTAGCCACGGGGCGCGGCCAGGATCACTCGCTTGGGAGCGGTTGAGACGGTTGAAGACATACGGACAGGGTACCCACAGTAAGGTGCGGGCGGTACCCGCAGCCGGAAAAGCGCACCCTTCGCGCAGCAAGAATGGATTTGGGAGATCGATGGAAGCCACAAACGACCAACTCGACCGATTGACCGGCATCGACGCCTCGTTCCTCAGCAACGAGAACGAGAACAGCCACATGCACATCGGTGCGGTGATGATCTTCGAGGGTCCGCCACCGAGCTACGAAGATTTCGTCGCTCACGTCGAATCCCGGCTCCCGTACGTGCCCCGCTACCGGCAGAAGCTGGTCTACCCGCCGCTCGAGGCCGGCCGGCCGCTCTGGGCCGACGACACCGGCTTCAACCTTTCCTTCCACATGCGTCACACCGCCCTGCCTTCGCCGGGCACCGAGTCCGAACTGATCGCGCTGGCCAACCGGGTCTTCTCACAATCGCTCGACCGCTCGAAGCCGCTGTGGGAGATGTGGCTCGTCCAGGAGCTCCAGGACGAACGTTTCGCCGTTCTCATCAAGAGCCACCACGCGATGATCGACGGCATCTCCGGGGTCGACATCGGCACCGTGCTGTTCGACGTCACCGCCAACCCGGAACCGACCACGCCCACGGAGGAATGGCACCCCCGGCCGGAGCCGTCCTCGCTCAACCTGCTGCGGCGGAGTGCCGGTGATCTGGCGACGACACCTCTCCGCCTGACGGACCGCTTTCTGGGTGCCGTGCGGAATCCCCAGTCGTTAGTGGACCGGTTCGGAGACCAGGCCGAAGGTGTTTCAGAGATCGCTCGGGCCCTCGCCGACCCGGCGCCAGACGTACCGCTGAACACCGAAATCGGCCCCCACCGGCGGATCGCCTGGGCCCGGGCCGACTTCAGCGACTTCCGGAGGATCAAGAACGCCTTCGACACCACCGTCAACGACGTGGTCCTCGCGGTAGTGACCGGCTCGATCCGGAATTGGTTGATCCAGCGCGGGGTCGAGACCGAGGGGCTCGAGCTGCGGGCGCTGGTGCCGGTCTCGGTCCGCGCCGAGGACGAGCGCGGTCAGCTCGGTAACAAACTGGCGACGATGCGGGCACCGCTGCCGGTCTACGAGCCCGACCCGGTGGCCCAGCTGGAAATCGTCAGCGCGGCGATGGACGGCCTGAAGCAATCCAAGCAGGCGCTCGGAGCCGAGACGATCGCGCGGCTCAACGACTTCGCCCCGCCCACCCTCCTGGCGCAGGCGGCACGGCTCAACTTCTCGACCCGGCTCTTCAATCTGATTGTCACCAACGTGCCTGGGCCGCAGATGCCGCTCTACGTGCTCGGCCGCAAGCTTCAGGAGACCTTTCCGATCGCCTTCCTGCCGAAGAACCACGCGCTCGCGGTCGGGGTCATGAGCTACAACGGTCAGCTGAACTTCGGGCTGCTCGGCGACTTCGACGCGATGCCGGACATCAAGTTGATCTCCGACGGACTCGGAGAAGCGATGGACGAACTGCTCAAAGCCAGTTAGGCGTTCGACTCAGAAGCCGAGGGCGAACTTGGCGTCCTCGGTCATCATCTCCGGGGACCACGGCGGATCGAAGATCATCTTCGGGTGCACGTCGCGCACGCCGTCGAGGTTGCCGACGAACTCCTTCATCTGCTCCGACACCTGAGGGCCGATCGGACAGGCCGGGGTGGTCAGCGTGAAAGTCACGTAGACGTCCGGCGATTCGACTTCGACCTCGTAGACGAGGCCGAGCGAGACGAAATCGAGTCCCAGCTCGGGATCGATCACTTCTTCCAGCGCTTCGTAGACGAGCTCTTCCGAGGGCATCGTTGCTTGGTCTTCAGCCATAGGGCATCTTACCGGGCTGGCTGCCCCGCTCCGGGAGCCCGGCCCGGAGGTCCCAGCGTTTAGCCTTATGGGCATGTTCGCGATCCTCCTAGCCCTGCTGATTATCTGGCCGATCGCCGAGCTATACGTGATGGTCCAGGTGGCCGGGGCAATCGGGTTCTTCTGGATGCTGAGCCTGATCTTCCTGTCGACGGTCACCGGCGTCATGGTGCTGCGCTACCGCGGCCCGGCCCACTGGGGGCGCTTCCGCGGCGCCCTGGCCGAGCGGCGCCCGCCGGCCAGGGAGGCCTTCAACGGGGTGATGATCACCGCCGGCGCGACCCTGCTGATCATCCCCGGCTTCATCACCACGGCAATCGGGCTGCTGCTGCTCTTCCCGCCGACCCGGTACCTGATCCGCATCATCCTCTTCATGCTGTTCGCGAGCCGCTGGAAGGTCGCCGCGACCAGCGCCACCATGGGTGCCAAGGGATATGGCGCTTACCGGAACCGTTCCGGCCAGGCCGAGTACGACGTCGAAGGCGAGGCGATCGACGTCACCGATTACCCGGATGGAAACGCAGGACAGGCCATTCCGGAGCTACCCTCTCCGGAATCGAAGCCCAAGCCTTGAAAACGCATTCAGTCGAGATTCTCGATCCCGAATCGGGCCTTTTCGTCAGCCTCACCAACGGCGGATCCGGCGCGATCATGATCGGCGACGACGTGATCGCCGCGGCGCCGATTCCCGAGAACGGCCTGGACCGTCTGAGCGACGGGCCGCTTTCGCTGGAGACGGACCGGGGGTCCCTCGAGGTGCAGATCGCCTCGGAGGGTGAGCCGATCGTCTTCGACGGGGAGCTGACCGGCCGCCGCGAAGCGCGACTCGCCAGCATGACCGGCACCCTGGTCGATCGCACCAGTACGATCGAGCTCGATTGCTCTGGCGTGCTCCACTCCCGCGAGGAGGCGGGAAGCCCCACCGAGCTGACGCGCGATCTGACGATCATCCTGGCCGACGGCGGCCTGATCTGTGTTGCCACCGCGGCCCCGCCGGGAACCACGAAGCACAGCGAGGAAGAGGCCGTCTCGGCCATCTCCCACCCGCGCGGCTACATCGAATTCGAAGAGGTCCTGCTCTCGACCGAATACGACGACGCCGGCCGGCAGGTCCGGGTCACTCTCGAACTCTGGCCCGCATCGGACGAGATCGCGGTCCTCCACGGCGCCGGTTCGGTCATCTCCGGCTGCACCGCCATGGTCGGTGACCGCCAGATCAACACCGCCCTTTTCCGGTGGTCGCTCGACGGCCATCTGGGTCTCGGCCGCTACGAGATCAGCGCCGCCAGAAATCAGGCCGGCTGATGGCGAAGATCGAGATGATCATCTCCGACTTCGGCGGCGTGCTCACCACCCCGCTCAACGAAGCGTTTCTCGCTTTTCAGGACAAGGTCGGCATCGCCCCCGAGAACTTCGGCAAGGCGCTGAAGGAGACGACCGAAAAGACCGGCAAGAACCCGCTCTTCGAACTCGAGTGCGGCCGCATCACCGAAGCCGAATTCGACGATCAGCTGGCCACCGCACTCGAACCGCACCTCGGGCACCGGCCGAACATCCGGCAATTCGGCCTCGACCTCTTCGGCAAGCTCGAACCCAACCCCGGCATGATCGACCTGATCCGCGAGGTCAAGCGAGGCGGCCTGCGCGCCGCACTCCTGACCAACAACGTCAAGGAATGGGAGGAGCTCTGGCGCGAGATGCTCCCGGTCGACGAACTCTTCGAAACGGTGGTCGATTCAGCCTTCGTCGGAATCCGCAAGCCGGACCCCCGAATCTACGAACTGACGCTCGGACGGGTCGGCCTGCCGGCGGAGGCCTGCATCTTCATCGACGACATGAAGATCAACTGCGAAGCCGCCGAAGAACTCGGGATCAGGTCAGTCCACTTCCGCGAAACGGCCCAGGTAAGGGCCGAAGTTCACGAACTGCTGAAGGCCGAAGAACCCGCCTAGTTGTCGGAACCGATGCGGTCCCAGATGTACAGGTCCATCGCTTCGGCGGCGAGGGCCATGAGGCGTTCCGGGGAGAGCCAGCCGACGACGGTCTCGAGGGCGAGGTCTTCGGTCAGTCCTTCTTCGAGGACCTCTTCGCCGCGGAAGCCGGCGGCGAGCTTGAGGGCTTCGCGGCGGTGCTCGCCGAGCGAGCCGAAGGCACCCATCAGGAAGTCGCGGTTCGGCACCGGCTGGCCGAGGTCCATGGACCCATGCCAGGCGGCAAGCAGGGATAGATCGTCCTGATCGAGCTCCGCCAGGGCACGGGCGTACTGAGTCTCGAGCTCCTCTTCGGGAATCTCGTCCACCCATGCACGCAACGCCTCACCGAGGAGCTGACGACGAGCCTCACGACCGACGGAATCGGCGATGACGTGAATCGCATCAGCTGGGTCAACGAAGCAAAGTGACATGTGGCGAGACCATCCTTCTGGTGGGAATAAGGTCACCAGTGAAGATAGAGACGCCGGTGGACGTCAAAACTGCCTCGGCGACACCGCAAATTGCGGATTACCAAGGCGTTTACGTCAGGTTCGGGCCGCCGCGTCAGACACTAGTCTCAGCCAATGTCCCTGACCATCATCAAAGGACCTCCGAATTCGGGCCGAACCGAGGTGGTTCGACGCGAGTACGTCGACCTCCTTCCGCGGCGGCCCATCCTGGTCGTTCCGGGAGTCGATGACATCTTCGATTGGGAAAGCCGGCTGGCCCGCGGCGACGGAGCATTTCTCGGATGTCGGATCGTTCACTTCAAGGACCTGGTTTCGGAAGTCCTCGGCCGGGATCCCGGAAGCCGCCCCCGGGTAGCAACGAGTCTCGAGAGACGGCATCTCGTGACCCTCGCGTTCAACGAGGCCTGGCCGAACCTCAAAGCAAGGATTGCCCGTCAGCCTGGCCTGGTCGACGCCATGCTCAGGCTGATCGATGAATTTCGCCAGGACTTGCTCGACCCGACGACGATCGAGGAAAACGCCATCGAGATCAACAGCGGGTACCTGGCCAACATCATCGCCGTCTACCGGCACTACCTGTCCGGCCTCGACGAACGCGGGCTGACCGACAACCCGGCCCTCGCAGTTGAAGCGACCAAGAGCAACCTCAGCGGCTGGCAGGGGCGACCGGTATTCGTGGCCGGAATCGACGACCTCACGGGACAGCAGCTCGAACTGCTCGTGAAGCTCGCAGCCGAGACCGAAGTGACGATCGCGTTGACACACGAGCAGAACAACCCGTCGATGGCCGTGACCGAGAATCTTCTGCAGCGGCTTGAGGCCCGGGGGGCCACCGTGAAACAGACCACTGACCGCGACGGCGTCGAAGAAGACAGGGAGCACCAACAGGTGCTGCTAGATGTCGAGCGGGACTTCCAGCGTCAGGACAAACCACGATCGCTCGACCCCGACGCGGGTGCCGTCACCGTCATGCACTCTTCGGGACTTCGCGGCGAGGCGGAAGGCGTGGCAGCCCGGATCGCAAGACTCGTGGCGGACGAAGTCAAGCCCGACGAAATTGCCATCGCAATCAGCTCGCCGGCGAGCGAAGGCAAACGCTTCCGTGACGCGCTCAGGGAATACGACATTCCGGTGACACTTGAGAGTGAGACCCCCGCCCCCGAAACTGCGATCGGCCGGTCGGTGCTCACGCTGCTTGGTGCTGCATCCGGGGCAGGCACCGCCGCTGACTTCATCCGTTACCTGCGCGGACCTTCTGGCGTCGATCCCGACCTGATCGACCAGCTCGAATACAGGGTCGTTCGCGCCGCCACCGAGACGGCTCGGGAAGCCGCTGCCATCTACAGATCCCTCGATGGGGAGTCGCCTCCCGGTTGGGACGAGTTGACCGGCCTGAAACCGAACGAATCCGCGGCGAGTGCCGCCAGGGTGGCTTGCGATCAGCTGGCAGGGAACATTCTCGCGGCTGACAGCTCGGCACTGCCCGGAGATTCCACCGTGATCGAAGTCCAGATGACCAAGGCGATCGGTCGCGCCTGCGAAGAGCTGGAGTCGATCGGCGGTAGCGCGTCACCGGCCGAGATCACCGAAGCGTTGCGATCCGGGGCGATCATGACGTGGGCGATTCCGACGCAGGGAACAGTGCGTATCGCCAGTCCTTACAGCCTCCGGGCAAAACGCTTCGAGCACCTGTTCATCGTCTCTCTCCAGGAGAGTTCACTCACCGGCGCCGACCGCTCGGGACCCTTCCTCAATTCAGACGCGCGTAAGGAAATCGGCCTGGCCGAATTCGTTGATCCTGAGCTCCAGGAGCTCTACCTCTTCTACTCGTGCCTCAGCGTCCCCACTGACGGACTCTGGCTGAGCAGCCGGGTCGCCGACGAGAGCGGAAAGGCCGAACACCCCTCTCCTCTGGTCTCCGATGTCGAGCGCCTCTTCCCTGAGGGATCGCTTCGACGCCACGGACGGAGCGCCGAGCAGATCGTCTTTCCGGTGTCGGAGGCCCCGAGCAGAAGTGAGCTGGCGCGATCGCTGGCATCGGCACCGGACCCCGTCGCCACTCTGAAGGACAATGTCCTGGCCACTGACGAAGTCGATGTGACGGCACTCGGTTGCCGACTTTCCTTAGCTGCCGTGACCGAACAAGGCACACGCACTCTCGGGTCGCTCCGGCACGAGTTGTCCCTCAAGGCACTTTCGGAGGACCTCGTTTTCAGCGCAACTTCACTCGAGGCATTCAGGACCTGTCAGTACAAGTGGTTCATCGAAAGGGCTCTCAACCCGCAGCGGTTCGGGCCGGAGCCCGAGGCCATGGCCCGGGGCAGCCTCGTCCACGCCGTGTTGAAAGAGATCTACGACCAGGGTGACAACAAGCTCCCGAATGGCAAAACCGTCGAAGACTGGGTCGCCAAAGTCGAGCCGGCGGTCGAACTTCTGGCGAAGGACGAGAAATACGGCCTCGGCTCGGACTCAGCCCCCCACCGGATCGTCCGCTTCAAGGCGGTCGAGGCGATCGTTGCCTACCTCCGGCGAGAGGCTGAGCGTGACTCGGCCTTCAAGCCGTCCGAAACCGAAGCCGGGTTCGGGTTCGACGGCGATCCGATCGACATGGGCGGCTGGTCCCTTCATGGTTCGATCGACCGGATCGACACGATGGGAAACCAGGCCGTGATATTTGACTACAAGACCGGAGGCGGTGTCCTGAGCCGGTCAGACATCGTCAAGCAGAAGAGACTCCAGCTCCAGCTCTACATGGCCGCGATTGAAAAGCGGAAGCCACCTCTGACTCCCGTCGCCGCCCTTTACGTGCCGATCCACAACGGAGAAAAGGTGCGCCCGCGCGGCTTCGGCGATCCCGAGTCAAAGGGTGATCTGAAAGATCTCAACTTTTACGCGCCGGACTTCAAGGTCGCTGTCCGCGTGGCCATCGATGCCGCGAAGGCGGACGCAACGGCCGCGGTCGCAGAGATCCGTGCCGGGAACATCGACCACGATCCTCTGACCTGCGTCGAGCACTTCAAACACGCCGCCGTGCCGGACTGGGCCCCTGATGAGAAAGCCGGAGAGGACCAGGGGTCAGATGGCTGACGAACTGACAGCGGAACAGAAGAGGGCGATCGAAAGCCGGGCGAAACACATCCTGCTCGAAGCCGGCGCCGGCACCGGAAAGACCCGCACGACCGTCGATCGTTACGCGGCGCTCCTGAAGGAAGAGGTTCCGGCCTCGAGGATCATGGTCTTCACCTTCACGGAGAAGGCCGCCAACGAACTTCGGGAAAGGGTCCGGGCCGAGGTCCCGGGAAAGGACGGAGGGGCGTTCTCCATGAGTCATGCCTGGATCGGCACCTTCCATTCGATCTGCGCCAGCATCCTCAGGGCCCATCCGATGGAAGCCGACATCGACCCGACTTTCACGATCCTCGACGACATTCAGTCCTCGCTGCTCAAGTCCGATTCCTACGACCGGGCGCTCAGCCGTTTCATCAATTCCGACGAGCGCCTCAAACTGATCTCCGGGTTCTACCCGCCCAACCTGCAGAAGGGTGTATCCAACGCCTTCGAGCAGCTGCGTTCCCGCGGACAGATAAGCCCGAAGCTGCCGGTCCCGAAGGGGAATGACCTCGGCGAGGCAATCGATGCCCTCACCCTCGAGTGTGCGCGGACGAAGGCTCTTGGTGGTCCGAATGCGACCACGATCGCCCAGATCGAACGGCTCGAGGAATACCTCCAGAAGACCCCGGACGACAAAGTGACCTTCCGGGGTTTCGGCGAGGAAGCGATCGCTTCCGGGTCCGACTACCTGAAGAAGGTTCGAGCCTCGATGAAGCGATGCCAGGCCGTTCTCGCCGAAAGGGAGTTCGGTGAGGAGAACCGTGTCGCGCTCGCCGAGCTCCTCGAGGCCTACAGCGAGACCTACAGCAAGGCCAAACGCGCGGCCAACGTGCTCGACTACGAAGACCTCCAGCTGAAGACGCTGGCCCTTTTGACCGACGAGGAGCACCCTGCCATCGGTGAGCGGTACCGCGCCCAGTTCGACGAGATCATGGTTGACGAGTTCCAGGACACCAACCAGCTCCAGATCGACCTGATCGAGTCCCTCTGCGGGGAGGAGACCCGGTTCTTCACGGTCGGCGACGAGATGCAGGCGATCTACGGATTCCGCCACGCCGATATCAGACTGTTCCGGAAACGGCGCCTGCAGGAGGGTCTGCACAAGCTCGGACTGACCGCGAACTTCCGGTCGGAGCCCGCAATCATCGGCGCGGTCAACAGGATCGGGCAAAGCCTCGATGACGAACTCGGGGAATTGCGGGATGCCGAAAAACCGGGTGACGACGATCGACCGGGCGGCGATGAAGAAGAGAACCTGGATCGACACGAGTTCAAGAGCCTCAGGGCCGGCCGCGAAGACTCCTCCGGCGACGACGTCCAGGTCGAGATCCTCTTCACCCAGAAGGAGGGCTGGACGGAGCTGAACCTGGGTCCGCTGTGGCCTGGTGCGGACCCTGGCACCCCCGGGGTGACTTCGACTTCCGGGGGACCCGAAGCGGAAGCGCTCCTGCTGGCCCACCACATCAAGTCCACGCTGGCCGAAACCGGCATCAAGCCGTCCGAGACCGCGATCCTCTTCAAGGCCAAAGCGAGGATGTCGCTCTTCGCCGAAGCCCTGACCCAGGTCGGCCTCAGGCCGTACATCATCGGCGGGTCCGGATTCTGGGAGAGCCGCGAAGGCGTCGACCTGAGATCGCTGCTTGCGGTCGTCGCCAACCCGCTTGACGACGAATCGCTGATCGCGGCACTTGCCGGGCCGGCCTGCGGACTCTCGACCGACGCGATGTTCCTGCTGCGAAGGTCGTCCAGAAAAGACCCGCTGTGGCAGGCACTCTCTCGTTTCGCCTCAGGCGAACCGGAAGGCAACCCCTCTGCGGCCCTTGCCGGATCGCTCCCGGAGGATCACAAGCTGGCCGCTGCTTTCGTTGATGCGATCAACTCGGTCCGGAAGCGTGCCTCATCTCTGCCGCTCGGCGAACTCGTCGAAGCCACTGTGACCGCGACCGGCTTCGACCTGGTCAACCTGATTCGCGACCCTGAAGCGATCGGCCTCGCGAACATGAAGCGGATCGCCTCGCTCGCCTCCCGTTACGAGTCAAACGAAGGCCGCGACCTCCGGGGATTCCTCGAATGGGCAGACCTCAGCGCCCGGCTCGACGCCGAAGACGCGGTCGCAACCCAGGAAGAAGAGAGCGACGTTGTTCGTCTGATGACGATCCACAAGGCAAAAGGCCTCGAGTTCGAACTGGTCTGCGTCGCGGACCTGGGTCGCGGAAAAAACAACTCGGGCGAAACCGTCTTCTGGATCGGTCCGGACCCCGAAAGCGAAGACGACGACGAAGACGAAGGCGACCTGCTGTTCGGAATGAAGCTGCCTCAGCCCGACGGCTCGAGTCTGGACCTCTTCGACTGGACCAAACTTTCCGACGCCGCAAAGCGCGAACGGACCGAAGAAGAAATGCGCCTGTTCCACGTCGCCCTGACCCGTGCCAAACGGCGTCTTGTCATGAGCGCGGTGGTCGATCTCGACGACCCGGAGATGGACGATGGAACTTCGATTGCGACAAATCTGGCTTCTGTACTCAAAATCAACGACAACACGCCAGAATCCGTCGACGTTCCTGCTCCGGAGTTGCTGTCAGGTGCGGCTGGAGTGGAAACCAGGATTCCTGTCCGCCGGAACCTCGCCGACGAAGACCAGGAAGCCCATTTGAGTCGCACTTTCGACGCGGCCCCGGCCGTCGAGATTGAATCGGACGATCAACCGCCACTCTGGCGTCCCGAAACTCCCGCCTTCCCGAATGTGCCGCTTTCTTTTACGGCTCTGAGCGAGTTCCTGGAGTGTCCCGCCTGCTTCTACGCAAAACGTGTCCTCCGGCTGAAGGAACCGGCCGAGCTGACTCCCGAAGTCCCCGAGCTGGGACTTTCGTCGACCACCTCGCCCGAGGAGCAGAGCCTCGACGCGCGTGACGACGGCACGAAGTTCGGCTCGGCCATCCATGAACTCTTTGAGGCCTCGGCCGAACGGCGCTGGGTCAGGCCTACCGACGGTGAGATCGAGAAACGCCTGAACCAACTCGGGGTCGACCTGGCTGATGGCGAATCGTTCGAACGTGCGAAAGACATGATCCACGGGTTCTTCGACTCCGACCTTGGCAAGCGGGTGCAGGCGGCCAGGTGCGAAATCGAGATGCCCCTCCTGGTCAGGGCCGGCCAGGTGACGATTCGCGGCTTCGCGGACCTGTTGATTCCGGACAGTGACCCACCTCTGGTGCTGGACTACAAAACCAGCCGGCTGGGTGGCAAGGCACCGGCCGAGAAGATGGCCGACTACGAGCTGCAGCGGGATCTTTACGCGCTCGCCGTCCAGCGGGCCAGCGGGGCCGAAACCGTCGAGACCGCATTCGTATTCCTCGAGCGGCCCGATGAACCGGTCCTCAACGTCCTCAACAGGTCCGACCTCGAACTCGGCCAGAAGAAACTACTGGCTGTCGTCCGGGAGATCGAGTTGGGCCATTTCTTCGGCGGACCGGATGCCGAGCGGCAACCCTGCGGCGATTGCTGGGCCTGCGAACGGCTGGACGTTCAGATAGAGCGCGCCCGGGAAACCGTGGCGACGGCCTAGAAAGGAACTTCGTCGTCCCTTGCGGGCGGTGCCTCTTCGATGGCTTCGGGGGTTGGTGCTGCGTCCGGGGCCGGGGCGGCTTCCTGGCCTGGTGAGAGGGACTGGGCGAGTTCGTCGAGCTTGAGTTCCTTCAGTCCTTGATCGACCGCGGACAGTTCGGCGGCGCAGAACTCGATCAGGGTCTTGGCTTCGGCACAGAGGTCGAGGGTCTCGCGGAGCTGGGCGTCGCCCGAGTCGAGGCGCTTGATTATCTCGTCGAGGCGATCGACTGCGGTTTCATAGGTCTTTTCTTTACTCATCTTCTTCCACTCTCTCGAAAATCGTTTGCTGTTGCTCGTTCGGCTCCTTGGTCGGCCGGGTCCGTTTGGCCGGCGCGCGGTTTCCGGTCTGCGCTTTGATCATGCCATCGGCAAAATGGATCGCCAGGTCGCCGGCCTTGCGGGCGGCGCCCTTCGAGACCACCGGTTCTCCCCCGTCATCCTCGACGCGGGCGTAACCGCGCTCGAGCGTCCTCTGGGGATCGTGGGCCCGGAGGGCCAGCGCGTGCCTCTCCAGATGGACCCGCTCCCTTTCCGTTTCTTTCGCGATGCGCCCGGTTAGGCGGCCTGGCAGCCCGGCCACCCGGGTCCGCTCCGATTCCACCGTCCGCCCCGCCCGGGCCAGGCTCGCGGTCAGCTGCCGTGCGGTGCTGCCGGCCAGGTGGGCACGGCGGCTGACCACACTGCGATCAGAGGAGGCCCGCGTCTCCCTGGCCTTCTGGTTGAGCGTAGCCCGCTGGACCTTTACCGCCCGGCCCGGCCCGCCGGCCAGGGCGACCAGCGGGGCCACCCGGTCGTTGACCGCGGCGCGGGCGGCCCGCTCCAGGACGACCGAAGTGGCTGAAATCTCGGTGCGGGCACGGCGACAGTCGAGCGGCACCGCCGCCTCTGCGGCGTGGGTGGGGGTCGAACAGCGCTCAGCCGCCACGTCGTCAAGAAGGGTGACGTCCCGCTCGTGCCCGACCGCCGAGATGACCGGCACCGCGAGCATCGCCACCGTTCGGCAGAGGTTTTCGTCACAGAACGCCCAGAGGTCGGTCAGGCTGCCGCCGCCGCGGCAGACGACGATCGCCTCGACGTCGGCCATTGCCGCCATGTCCGATAGCGCCCGCGTGATCGCCGGGGCCGCTTTACGGTCCTGGACCGGGGCGAATCCCCAGACGACCTCGCCCTGCCAGCCGCGCCGCTCGAGCCCGACCATCAGGTCCTGGCGCGCCGCGCCGCCCTCGGCGGTGATCACGCCGATCCGCTTCGGCAAATGGACTCGCGAAAGTTTCTTCTGAGGTTTGAACAGCCCCTCGACTTCGAACTGCTTGCGTAGCGCCGCCAGGCGGGCCAGCAGATCTCCTTCGCCGCTCGGGCGGAGCGTTGTGACCCGGAAGCTGAAGGCCGGAGACGCCGTCTTGCCGCCCGGGTAGTAGTCCGGCCCTCCGGTGGCGACGATCGCCGCGCCGTCGCGCAGGACATCGGGGGGAAGTCCGATCCGCTCGAAGTCGTTCTTCCACATTGTGCAAGGCACTCCGCCGCGCCCGTCTCGAAGCTCGAAGTAGTACTGGACCTTCGACTTGCTGACGTTGGAAAGTTCACCGGTGATCGTGACGCGATCGAGCCCCTTGAGGTCCTGCGTGAGGCTTGCCACGTATTCGCCGACCGGAGTGGGCTCCGGCGGAGCCTTCGAGCCGGGGGGCGTGTCAGGGTCGGATTGGGCCGGGAACTCCACCCGCTGAGGATGACACCCGGGCAAGACGAACGGGGAAACGCCTCAATTCGGATCACCTTGACGACTTTTCCTACCACTTGACTCGACAAGGCGCCGCAGGCCCTGCTAGGTTTTCGCCTTCGTTTTTCTACTTACCCAATCAACATAGTATGTACATCGACAAGGGGGCCTTACCCGAATGACCTTCCAGACCCATAAAAACTTCACGCAGCGTCACGAGGTGCAGGGACTGTTTGTCCTCGCTCTCGTCGCCGTCGCGGCCATCGTGGCCGGCTGCGGCAGCACCGACGACAGTAGCGACGGTGGAAGCAGCAAGATCCAGCTCGTCGCCTACTCCACTCCGCAGACCGCCTACGAGGAGGGCCTCCAGCCCGGCTTCACCGGCACACCCGAAGGTGAAGACGTCGAATTCAGCGACTCCTTCGGACCTTCAGGCGATCAAAGCCGCGCCGTCGAAGCCGGCCAGCCCGCCGGATACGTCAACTTCGCCCTCGAGACCGACGTGACCCGTCTGGTCGACTCGGGCCAGGTCTCCAAGGACTGGCAGAACAACAAGTACAAGGGCATCGTCACCAACTCGGTCGTCTCGATCGTGACCCGCGCCGGCAACCCGGAAGACGTCCAGACCTTCCAGGACATCGTCGACAAGGACCTCGAGGTCGTGACCCCGAACCCGTTCACCTCCGGTGGCGCCCGCTGGAACATCATGGCGATCTACGGTGCCGCGATCCACAGCGGTGACACCCCGGACGAGGCGCTGGATGCGGTCAAGTCCGTGCTCGGCCAGGCCCCGGTTCAGCCGGCCAGTGCCCGCGATGCCCTCCAGGCATTCGTCGGTGGTGCCGGTGACGTCCTCATCTCTTA
Source organism: Thermoleophilia bacterium (assembly GCA_016650125.1). Lineage (GTDB taxonomy): Bacteria > Actinomycetota > Thermoleophilia > Solirubrobacterales > 70-9 > 67-14. Next base: position 39,646 of record JAENWT010000003.1, on the reverse strand, counting down.
CGAGAACGAGGCGATCGCTGCCCAGAATGCCGGAGAGGACCTGGATTACGTCCTCCCCGATTCGACCATCCTGATCGAGCAGCCCGCTGCCGTCACCGTCGATGCGCCGCAGTCGGCCACCGACTTCCTGAACTACCTCTGGAGTGACGCCGGTCAGCAGATCTGGTCGGACCAGGGCTACCGCCCGGTCAACAAGAGCCTCGTCGACGAGTCGACTTACCCGACCCCGTCCGACGAGTTCACCATCGCCGAGTTCGGTGGATGGGACAAGGTCGCCGATGAGTTCTTCGACGACAAGACCGGCTCGATCGCCAAGGTCGAAGAGGAGCTGGGAGTTTCAACTGAAGGCTGAGTCAACTCAAGTAGGCGTTCCACCGTCCCGGGCAGGCATCCGCCTGCCCGGGACCGGTGAGGCGCTCAGTCGCGGCCTGGTACTCACGTACCTGAGCTTGATCGTGCTGATTCCGCTGGCCGCCATCGCCAGCAAGGCGTTCTCCGATGGCTGGGGAACGTTCTGGGAGTCGATCACCTCGCCCCAGGCCGTTGCCGCGCTTGAACTCACCGTCACCTGCTCGTTGATCGTGGTTGCGATCAACGCGGTCATGGGCACCCTGATCGCGTGGGTGCTCGTCCGGGATGAATTTCCGGGCAAGGTGATCGTCAACTCGGTGATCGACCTTCCTTTCGCCCTGCCCACCATCGTGGCCAGCCTCACGCTGCTCACCCTTTACGGCACCGACAGCCCCCTGGGCATCCATGCCTCATACACCAGGGTCGCCGTGATCATCGCCCTGCTCTTCGTCACCCTGCCCTTCGTGGTCCGGGCCGTCCAGCCACTGCTCCTGTCGCTCGACCGCGACATGGAATCGGCTGCCGAATCTCTCGGCGCGGGTCGCGGCCGCATCTTCTGGCGGATCGTCTTCCCCAACCTCGCTCCCGGCATCGCCGCCGGCGTAGCACTTGCCTTTGCCCGTGCGCTCGGGGAATTCGGTGCCGTGATTCTGATTTCAGGCAACGTGCCTTTCAAGACCGAGGTCGCCTCCGTCTTCATCCGCGGCCAGATCGAATCCGACAACGTCGTCGGTGCCGCTTCGGTCTCGGTCGTGCTGCTGGCGATCTCCCTGGTCCTGCTCGCTTTCGTGAACACGATCCAGAAGTGGGGACTGCGTTATGACCGATAGCGGTCGCGCCTCACGCTGGACCCTGCGCTACATCGCGCTGGCCTATCTGACGGGCCTCCTGCTGCTACCGATCGGCGTCGCCCTGATCAAGACCTTCGACGACGGCATCGGCGAGGTGTTCACCCAGATCACGAAGCCGGACGCGATCCACGCCTTCAAGATGACGATGCTCACGGTGATCATCGCGGTGCCCCTGAACACCGTCTTCGGAGTCGCCTGCGCCCACCTGCTGGTGAGGAGCAACATCCGCTTGAAATGGTTGATCGGCGCGGTAGTCGATATGCCTTTTGCCGTTTCACCGGTCGTCATCGGCCTCGCCCTGATCCTGGTCTACGGAACCGGCGGCTGGTTCGGCGCCGACCTCGCCGAAGTCGGAATCCAGGTCATCTTCTCCACCCCCGGCATCGTCATGGCCGTGATTTTCGTCTCCCTGCCTTTCGTCGCGCGAGAAGTGATCCCGGTGCTCCAGGAGATCGGCACCGACCAGGAGGCCGCCGCGGAAACCCTCGGTGCCTCGGCCTGGCAGACCTTCCGGAAGATCACGCTGCCGGCCATCCGCTGGGGCGTGTCCTACGGCATCGTCTTGACGACCGCTCGCTCTCTCGGCGAGTTCGGTGCGGTCACGGTCGTCTCCGGAAACATCACCGGTGAGACACAGACACTTCCCCTTTACGTCTCACAGCAATTTGAACTATTCAATTCGGTCGGGGCCTATTCGGCCTCGCTGATCCTGGCAATACTCGCCCTCGGGACATTGCTCGCAATGAACCTGATGCGTCGCGGAGAGGACTGAACATGAGTGACATCACACAAAATCTGGCCTCAGAAAGCCACGGCATCGAGGTCGAGGGCGTCTACAAGAACTACGGCGACTTCGAGGCCCTGAAGGACGTCAACCTCGAGGTGCCGGACGGTTCGATGACCGCTCTGCTTGGTCCTTCGGGCAGCGGCAAGTCGACCCTCCTGCGCACCATCGCCGGCCTGGAGACCCCTTCGCAGGGCCGAGTGATCATCGGCGGCGAGGACCAGGTCAAGAAGCCCGTCCGCGCCCGCAATGTCGGCTTCGTCTTCCAGCACTACGCCGCCTTCAAGCACATGACGGTCTTCGAGAACATCGCTTTCGGCCCCCGGGTCCGCAAGTGGGACAAAAAGCGGTTCGAGTCACGGGTCTACGAGCTGCTCGACCTGGTTCAGCTCTCCGGCCTCGCCAAACGCTACCCCGGTCAGCTCTCCGGCGGCCAGCGCCAGCGCATGGCCCTGGCCCGCGCCCTCGCCGTCGAGCCGACCGTGCTGCTGCTCGACGAGCCGTTCGGCGCCCTCGACGCCAAGGTCCGCAAGGACCTGCGCACCTGGCTTCGCCGCCTCCACGACGAGGTCCACGTGACCACGATCTTCGTGACGCACGACCAGGAAGAGGCGATGGACATCGCCCAGCAGATCGTCGTCATGAACGACGGGGAGATCGAGCAGACCGGCACCGCCTCCGACCTCTACGACAGTCCCGCCAACGAGTTTGTGATGGGCTTCGTCGGCGAGGTCAACCAGATCTCCGGCAAGCTGGTCCGCCCGCACGACCTCGAGATCCTGACGTCGGCTGCCGACGGCACGATCAAAGCAAGGGTCGAGCGCATCGTCACCCTGGGATTCTCAGGCCGCGTCGAACTGGAGATCGAAGGTGACCATCAGGAGGCCTGGGCGCAGCTGACCCGCCATGAGATCGACGCCGTGAACCTCTCGGAGGACCAGCATGTATTCGTTCGCGCCCGGCCCGACGCGGTCACCAAGGACGACACCGGCGTCGTCAAGAGCGGACTTACAGAGGATCTTCCTGCCAGTGACAAGCCCACTGCCGCAGGCTCTGGATTGCCGGCTTGAGGGCAATCCCCTTTTCGGTCAGTTCGTAGGTCACCTTCACCGGCTGACCCTCTTCGACGGTCCGGTCCATCAGGCCGGACGACTCGAGTTCCCTGAGCCGCTGTGAGAGCAGTCGGTCGGAGAGTCCCGGGATCGCCCGCTTGAGTTCCGCGAACCGCATCGGGCCGTCGGAAAGTGCCCAGATGATCGCCCCGCTCCAGCGCTTGCCGATCAGCTCGATCGCCGCGTGAAAGTGGGGACACACTTCCGTGAACTCCGGCCGTGCAGCAGGGCTTCCTGCCGGGTCCAGGTTGACTGTAGTACCGCTCACCGTCCAACCAGCTTACAAAACCCGCTGCACGGGCTAGCAAAAAGCGGCGCCCGGGAGGTTTGGGGAACGGCCGAGCACCGCAGCTATATGGACTTCCGCATCGCCGTTTAGGCCGCACCGGGGTAGCCCGGTAAAGACATGGTCAGCTACTCGAGACATCGAAGTTGGTTTTACGATCGTTTTCCGACGCAGACTGATTTCGGAAATACCAACTTTGATGCACTTGTTCAGAACTGTGACTTCGGAGAGAGGGCAAAAACTAAGAGCTTGTTCTCCTAGTTCCGATTTTTGCCCGCCCCCGCGGTAGACCGATACCCAACTCACGCAGTTCAGCGGGTGCAGGGTCCTGTGTCCACTTCCTCGGTTGCGCCCTCGGTGATGCGTTTGACGATCTTGTTCGGGATTGCGAGGCCTCCGCTCGGTCCCTCCGTGGTTGCGGCGAAGACTGTTCCCAGCACCCGTCCTTCACGGTCGAGGAGCGGCCCGCCGGAGTTGCCGTGCTGGACCCGGCCACGCAGCGTCAGCATCGAACGCTCGAAGGGTCCGTTGCCATAAGCGTCGTCGCCCAGCACCCTTTGCGTTCTGCCGGCTCGCGCCGGGGTGATCTGCAAGGGCCCGTCGAGCGGATACCCGACCACTGCGGCCGAGGTTCCGACCGGCGCCCGGGTCAGCAGCGGCAGGGCCGGTTGCTCGATCCCGGCCGAGAGCACCGCGATGTCGTTCCTCGGCCGATAAGCAATCGGCGTGGCGTCCACCTCGAGGCCGTCGAGCGTCTCGATCCGCGTGTCGTCCTGTCCGGCGACGACGTGGGCGTTGGTGACCACGACTCCCGGGGCGATGACCCAGCCCGAGCCCATGACGCCCACGCCGCAGGCGGAACCGGTCACCTTGACGACCGAGGATCTGGCCTCCTTTACCGCCTCCGAGCTACCGGCGCCGGAATCGGGAGCAGCGATCTCCCCCGGTGAGCGGGCGAAAGTCGGGACCGGGTCGATCCGGTGAAGGGCCTGGATCAGCGGGCCTGACGGCGGCATCACATCGTTGATCCCGCCCAGGAGGATCGACCTCTGCACGTCCTTTCGCAGGCTCTCCGCCCCGGGGGTGTAGAGGATCACTGCACCGAGCACCCAGATCAGACCGAGCGCCACCGCGGCGATCAGCAGGGCCCCGCCGATGCCGTCGATCACCTGTCCGAACGTGCCCCGGATCGCGCGGGTGCGGATCCGGTCACCGAGCACCACGGCCAGCGCCAGGGTCATCGAACCGATGAGAATGGCGCCGACCAGGGCGACCATCGGCGCGTAGGCAGAGTTCGAACCGCCTTCGAGGACAACCGGCGCCAGCCGGGATCCGAGCACCGCCCCCACGGCCAACCCCCCGAGCCCGAGGGCACCGACGATCAGGCCCTGCCGGAAACCCCAGAGGGCAAGCAGAAAGGTGAAGCAGACTATGACCCAGTCGATCGTTGTCACCTGGCCAATCTAACCACCGCGACTCCCGGTAGTTTTGTTCCTGATGAGCAGGCCCCCCACACGGCTGGAGCGCCAGAAGCGCTTGAAGACCCGCGCCCTACCATTGCTGGCGATCGCCTTCGTGGCGTTCATCGTCGGGGTGATAGAGGGTTGTCCCGGCAGCCCCAACCGCGACCTCGCAGAAAACTACGCCGAGGCGTGGCGGGAACACGACTACGCGAAGATGCACAGCCTGCTCAGCACCAAGTCCCAGGAGGCGATCCCGCTGGAGCGCTTCCAGAAGCGTTACGAGCAGTCCGAGGGCATGGCCACCCTGAAAAGCCTCGACCCGGACGGCGCCGAGGGCGACGAGACCAATGCCGAAGTGCCGATCACGGCCGAGACCCTGGCCTTCGGTGAGATCAAGCAGCCCCTGGACTTCACCTTCGGGTCTGACGGCATCGCCTTTCAGAACAACCTGCTCTTCCCCGGCCTCAAGCTCGACCAGGAACTCGCCCGCACCACGAAGCTGCCGCCGCGCGCGTCGATCCTCGCGTCGAATGGTGAAGCGATGGCCGAAGGACCTTCCCTGGCCCGCGAGCACCCGCTCGGCGACTCGATGATCGACGTCACTGGCGTGGTTGCCGAGCCGGACGCGGAAGCGGACGCGACCGCCAACCTGGCGCTCGGGTTCTCCCCGGGTGAGCCGACCGGAGTGAGCGGTCTCGAGCTGGCTTATAACGGTCGCCTGGCCGGCAAGCCGGGTGGCACCCTCAGCGCCACGCCGATCGACGGAGGCGGCGATGCGGCGGGGCAGAAGCTTGGCACCGGCCAACCGGCGGAAGCCAAGCCCCTGAAGACGACGATCGACGTCGACATCCAGAACTCGGCGGTCGAAAACCTCGCCGGACAGAGCGGTGGCGTCGCCGCCCTCGACACCCGCACGGGTCGGGTCAAGGCTCTTGCCGGGCAGGCCTTCTCGTTCCTCGCGCCGCCCGGGTCGACCATGAAGATCATCACCGCGACCGCCGGACTCGAGAACGACAAGGTGGCGATGGACGATCAGTTCGAATTCGCCACCTCCGGTATTGCCGATGGCCGGGAGATCTCCAACGCCCACAACGAAGTCTGCGGTGGCAGCTTCGTCGATGCCTTCGCCGATTCATGCAACTCGGTATTCGCACCCCTGGCGATGGAGATCGGCGAAGAGGACATGACTTCCACCGCAGAAGCTTTCGGCTTCAACCGGGCACCGGCGATCTTTAACGCCGAAGGCACCGAAGCGGTCATGTCTTCTTTGCCGACGTCCATCGTGCCGACGATGCCGACCCCCGGCAACTACAACAACGAACTCGGGGTGAGCGGAATCGGCCAGGGCACCGTCCAGGCGACTCCGCTGCTGATGGCCAGCGCGGCCCAGGCGATCGCCAACGGAGGCAAATCACTGTCGACTCCGATCGTCTTCGAAAAGGACCTGCTCCCCGATGTCGAGCCGACCCAGGTCGCTTCAAAGAAGACGGTCGCCGAAGTCGCCGAACTGATGGTCGCGGTGGTGACCCAGGGCACCGGTCAGGCCGCCGCTATCTCGGAAGCCCAGGTGGCGGGCAAGACAGGTACGGCCGAAGTTGGCCCGCGAGGCGGCGGTGAAGTCGACGCTGAAGGCGATCCCGACCTGATCGAAGACGCCTGGTTCGCCGGATTCGCCCCGTCCGACAAGCCGCAGCTCGCGGTCGGAGTGATGCTGATCGATGCTTCCGCTGACGGCGGAACGGTCGCCGCACCGATCGCCGGCGCGGTCCTCGCCTCCGGCCTCTAGGTCGGCTAAGTGCCTATCCCGGGAGGCTCTTACTGCTCGGGAGGCGCGCCGAGCGCCACGGCGACCAGGGCGATAACTGCCGCGGCCGCAGCCAGGATCCCACCGAGCCCTCCAACGACGAAGCTCAGCCCGAAGCCGGCCAGGCAGATAACGGCGGCGATGGCGAGCACGGCCCACCACTCGGCCAGGAACGGACCGGGCTTCCGCGCGTCCGGCGCGGCAAGGATCACCCCGACGACCAGGCAGCTGGTCCCGGCCACGAGAAAGCCGATTCCGAAAGGACCCAGCAGAGCGAATACGGCGCCAAGCGCCGCGATCAGCTGGCCGGCAAAGCCGGCTTCCCGCAGGTTGGACCTAAAGGTCGAGCTCAATGGTGGCCGGCCCGTCTTCACCTTCGACGTGAAGCTCGATCGGCCTCAGCTCCAGCGCTTCGTCAGGCAGGAGGTAGAGCAGCATCGAAGCCTGGATCGGACCCACCTGCGGCGTCGAATCGATCGCCGGCACGTCGTCCTCGGGACCGACCTCCTCGCCCGGCTTGAGCGCGTAGATGCTCTCGCTGGCAATGTTCGGGTAGGGACGTCCGGTGGTGTCGACGATACGGAACGTTTCCGGCAATGTGGCCGACTCGTCTTCGCTGGTGTTCTTGATCTTCACGAACACACCGATGTAGGTCTGGCCGGGTTCCGCGATCGGCTGGCCGACCAGGTACTCCCGGTCCTCGACGTCATCGACGTTGAGTGGACGGGTGAAGAGCACGTTGTACTGGAGGTGACCGAGCTCGACCGGCTCGCCTTCGACGATGCCCTCCTTCTCCTCTTCATTGACGCCACAGGCGGCAAGCGCAAAGCCGGAGAAGAGGATGACCGCGAGCAGAGCGAGGCCGCGAAGCCAATTGGTATTCAGCCAGTTGTTCTTTTCAGATGTCTCCATCGGCGCCGGAGTTTATTGGTCCGTCGTCCGGAACGCGCTAGCGAACGCCGGTCACGTAGCGATTGCCACCGGCGACGCCGACCTCGGAGGTCGCGGTGCGCTCCGCTTCAATCCGGCTCCGCAACTCCGCGGCCGCGCGCTTGAGCATGCGGCCGTACCAGCGTGACCCGCCGGTGAGGCGGTCGAAGAGCTTGGCCCAGCCGGTGGGCTCGGTCCAGTAACTGAGTCTCAGGGTGCTCACACCCGCCGACGATTCGGCGATTTCCCACTCGGTGCCGGTCTTGGTGCGGTTGAGGTTGCCGGTGGCCCCGCGCTCGGAAATACGGTTCGGCGACTCGGCGGCGGTGATCGAGGAATCCGCCCAGGCCTTGTGGCGCTTGAACTGGAACCTGGCGCCGGCCCCGATCCCGCGTGATTCGAGCCTCAGCAGCCGGAAGTCAGAGACTGAATTGCCGTAGAGAGCCGGCCGCGTGGCCACGTCCATCAGGTAGTCGAAGATCATCTCCCGGGGGGCATCGATATCGATCTCGGCGTAGACGGGTCCCATCTGAAAACTGATTCTACGCAAGCGGGTGGTGCACGGGGACGTCCTGAGCGTGGCTGGCGAGGAGTAAGCGAGCCGGTGAAGCGATTTGACTTCTGTCAATGAGCAAGCCGAGCGAGCGTCGACGAAGTCCAGGCGCGCTCAGGTCGTTCCCGGGCACCGCCCGCCCCCTCAGGGAACTAAGCTAAGCCGGTGGCAATCACGATCGCGATCCTCTCCCAGAAGGGCGGCACCGGCAAGACCACGGTGACGCGCTCGCTGGCCGAAGGCCTCACCCGCTCCGGGCTGAAGGTTCTCGCCATCGACGCCGACCCGCAAGGCAACCTCTCCGAATACTTCGGCGTGCCGGCCGACTCCTACCCCACCCTGGGCGAGGTCCTGGCCGGACAGGAGAAAGCGGTCGACGCGATCCACGAAGGCGTGATCCCGGCGAACCTCGGCCTGGCCGAGGCCGAGCTCATGCTGGCGGGGAAGATCGGTCGTGAGCTGACCCTCCGAAACGCCCTCCGCGAACCCAAGCGCCGTTACGACATCGTGCTGATCGACTGCCCACCCACGCTCGGACTGCTGACGGTCAACGCGCTCGTCGCTTCGGACTGGGCAATCCTCTCCTCCGAAGCCGAGCATTTCTCCGAGCAGGGTGCCGAAGGGGCGATGGAGGTCATCGGACTGGCCAAGGAGAACCTGAACCCTGACCTCGAACTGCTCGGGATCCTCCTGAACATTGCCGACATGCGGACCAACCACGCCCGCGCGACACTTACGATGCTCAAGGAGAGTTTCGGCGACAAAGTCTTCGAGACGGTCATCAAACGTTCGATCGTCTACCCCGAGTCCGCCCGGGCGGGCAAACCGATCCATGAGTTCCGCAAGCGCAAGGCGTACGACTACGCGTCGCTCACGGTCGAGGTCCTGGCCCGGCTGGGGCTCGAGGAGCCGCTGGCGGAAGCCGAAAAGCAGCTCGCGGCGATCAAGCCACCCGCGTAGGCCCGGCTCCGGTCAGCCCGGCCCGATGACCGCGGCCCAGACCAGCGCCACCGACATCGCCAGGAACGAGGTGACCGAGAGGGCCCGGTACCAGAGCCGCTTGTCGACACCGGCCGAGAAGGCCGGCGGGATGAACAGCAGTGGGTTCATCACGGTGCCGAAGATCAGCAGGGCGGCGGCAAGATCCGGGATGTCCGGAATCGCCAGGCCGACCGCGACGGAAATCAGGCCCATCATCACGTAGTCGAGGTGGATCTGGAGGATGCGGTGGGGCTGGACCATGCCGATCTTCTTCAGCCACTCCGGCTTCTCCTCACGCACGACCATCGCCCAGCCCAGCAGGGCGGCAACCGCCAGTTCGACAAGCCCGACCTGTACCAGAAGATCCATGACTAAAGCTCGGGCACGTCGGCGCCGAGCGGGCTGAATCCGACCCGCTTCACGTCGGCCCAGCCCTCGCACCGGACCGAGAGTTCGGACACGACCTTGCCGGTCTCCTGCCACCCGCACCAGATCAGCACCGTCGGCCCGGCGCCTGAGATGCTCGCGCCGATCGCGCCGAGTTCGCGGGCCGACTCGACGATCTCCATCGACCTGGGAAAGAGCGAGCGCCGCCGGTCCTGGTGAATGTGGTCGGCAAGACCGGTTGAAATCAGGTCGAAGTCACCACGGCTGAGGCCGAGCGCAAGGTGGGCGGCCGCCGAAACGTTGGCCACGGCGTCGCTGATCGGGACCTCGGCCGGAATCGCAGCCCGGGCTTTCGCCGTCGAAACCTTTTCGTGGGGAACCACCAGAATGCCTTCGAGACCCTCCGGCGCGTCGACGCGGGTGGCGACAAGGTCCTTCCCCTGGCCATTACAGATCACAAAACCGCCGCAGATCGCCGCCGCGACGTTGTCCGGGTGCCCTTCGATCGCCGTCGCCTTCTCGAGGAAATCCTGCCGGCTGAGGCCGAGCTCGAAGAGGTGATCGGCCGCCATCAGGCCGGCGACGATCGCCGCGGCGCTCGACCCCATGCCCCGGGCGAGCGGGATGTGCCCGCCGATCCGGAAGCAGAAGTCGTCCGCCGGATGGAGGGTTTCGAAGGCCCGGACCAGGAGGTTGCTGCGGTCGAGCGGGATTTCGAGGTCGCATTCGACGGAGAATTCGCCGGTCTCGACCACCTCGAGCTCGAGGAAGACATCTAGTGCCGCCGCCATGACGTCGTAGCCCGGGCCGAGATTGGCCGAAGAAGCTGGAACACGGACAAGGCGGCGCCGTTCGATCACGCCCGCAACCGTAAAGCCTCGGACGGCGAAGGCGCTGTCTGAACGGCTTCGGACGGACCACTTGACTTCAAGCGCACTCGAACCTTCATGATTGCTCCATGCAGCTTTCCCCTCACTCCGAGTCGCCCGTTACCGGCAATGGCACCGCCCTGAAGGCGATCAACGTCTCCAAGCGTTACCCGACCGGAGTCGAAGCGCTCAAGAACGTGTCGCTCGAAATCGCCGAGGGTGACTTCTTCGGCCTGCTCGGCCCGAACGGCGCCGGTAAATCGACCCTGATCCACTGTTCAACCGGCCTCGCCCGGCCGACCGGCGGCGAGATCGAGATCTTCGGCAACGACGCGGTCGACCACTACGAAGCGGCGCGCGAGGCGGTCGGCCTCGCCCCCCAGGACATCAACCTCGACTGGTTCCTCACGGTCGCCGAAACGCTCGACTTCCACGGCGGCTACTTCGGGATGCGGAAGAAAGAGCGGAAGGAACGGGTCGACGAACTGCTCGACGCTTTCTCGCTGGTCGACAAGCGCGACGAGCGCACCCGGACGCTCTCCGGCGGCATGAAACGCCGCGTGGTCCTGGCCCGCGCCCTCATGCACCGGCCGCGCCTCCTGATCCTCGACGAGCCGACCGCCGGAGTCGACGTCGAACTCCGACTTGAACTCTGGCAGTACGTCCAGCGGGTCAACACCGAAGGCACGACGATCCTCCTGACGACCCACTACCTCGAAGAAGCAGAACAGCTCTGCAACAAGATCGCCTTCATCAACGGCGGCGAGATCGTCGCCGAAGGGACCAGCGGACAGCTGGCCTCCAAGTTCGGCGTGTCCAGCCTCGAAGACGCCTACCTTGAACTGGTGGGCCGCAAGGAGCTCTCCCGTGCACACGTCGGCGAGGACGCACCTTGAGCCCCAGGTGGGTGCGGTTCTACACGCTGACGAAGCGTGAAGTAAGCCGCTTCGTGAAGATCAAGGGTCAGACGGTCGGCGCCCCGCTGCTCGAGACCTTCCTCTACATCTCGGTCTTTGGCGCGGCCCTCGGCTCGCGGGTCGGTGACCTCGACGGTGTCGAGTATGTCGTCTACGTGATCCCGGGGCTGATCCTGATGGCCTGGGCGATCAACGCCTTCACCAACAACGCCTCCTCGATTCTCCAGCAGAAGTTCCAGCGGTCGATCGACGACCAGCTCTCGTCACCCGCCGGGCCGATGCAGCTGCTGCTCGCCTTTACTCTCGGCGGCTTCCTGCGGGGCATGACGATCTCGGTCCTCACCTTCCTGGCGGCAAGCCTGTTGGTCGACCTGCCAGTGGAGCACGCCTGGGCGATGGTGCTGTCGCTCCTCCTGGTCGGATTCTTCTTCGCGCAGCTCGGCGTGTTGATCGGGGTCAGGGCGGAGCAATTTGACGACGTGTCCTTTGCACAGACCTTCGTCCTGCAGCCGCTGATCTTCCTCGGCGGCGTGTTCTACTCGGCTTCGCTCCTGCCCGAGCCGTACCAGACGCTGACCCACTTCAACCCGGTCTATTACATGACCTCGCTGGTGCGTTACGGATTCCTCGGGCAAGCCGACGTCAACGTCGCGCTCTCGTTCCTGGCGCTCTTTGTCGCCACCAGCGCCCTTTTTCTGCTGAACTACCGCCTCTTCAGGACCGGCTACAAGCTGCGTTCGTAGGAGACGACCGGGCTTCCCGGCCTACAGCCCGCCGATCACACCGACCCGGATGCCCAGCCAGGGGTAGGTCCGGGCGTAGAAGAAATTGTCCTGCGGCTGCAGACCGACCGCGGAAGGCCACATCTGGTACGCCGTGGAATTGGCGATCCCGCCATGAAGGCGACGCCAGACCCGGCCCCCGCCCCGCCCCGACGGCGGCGGAGTGATGGTGTCGGTCCACTCGACCGCGTTGCCGCCCTGGTCCAGCGTGCCCCAGGGTGAGGTCGTGCGAGCCTGGCCGACCGTACCGAGGCCGCCGACGAATGCCTTTGCGTATGTAGTTGCACTCAGGCCGAACGGGTTGGTCGTGGAGCAACCGCCCGAAACCTGGGCCACAGACGGGCACCAGCTCGGCACCAGCACATCGGACTCCTTGAAGCCGGCGAGGGGCTGATCGGCACCGTTGGTCACGTTGCCAGTGGAGAAGTCGAGCTGGGTCGGGTTGGGCTCGGTCGCGGTGCCGTCGCCGTAAACGCCGGCATTGGTCGGGTACTTCCAGTAGGTGCCATCGCTGGGGTCGAAGTAGGCCGCTTTGATCCACTCGTCCTGACTCGGCACGACGAAACCGCGCTTGTGGGCCCGGGTCGCGTTGCGGTTTTTCAGGTTATACATGCCGCGCCCGGTCTTCGGCGAGAGCCGGACCTTGTACGTCACGTACTTGAAACCCTTGCGGGCGCTCTTCTGCTTCGACAGAACTTTTCCGTTGTCGAGCGAGTTGACGAACCGGGCTGCTGAAAGGAAGGTGGCGAAGCCGTAGGGCTTGTCCGCCCAGGCTTTTGACGCCACGTAGTAATGCCGGCCGGGCTTCGCGTTGCTGCGCTTGTTGACCTGTCCGTATTCCGGCCACTTCGTGGAGCTCTGCGTTTTCTCGTAAAGCCGGTCGCGATTGCGGCCGTTCGGATCGCTCGTGTTCAGGAACTTGACCCACTGGCTGACCGTTGTCTCGAGCTGACCGACCCCGTACTTGTAGTCGACTCCGCCTACCGTCTGGCAACCCTGCTTGGAAGTAGGTGCGTCCGCGCAGGAATCGTAGATCGCGTCGGTGAAAGGCACGACACCGATCGAAGCGTTGCCGGGCGAGCCAACCGCGACGGTCCGTACGACGACGACACCGCGCTTGGCCGCTTCACTTGAAGATGCCAACGATCCAAAGAGCAGAATCACCGCGCCGACGAACAGGACGAGGGCAAAAGCGACCCGCCGTCCACTTTCAGAAAAGCCGGGAGTGCGAATCGTGAGCATCTTTGCTGCCTCCAGTCGTTGGGGCGCCGACCGACGGGCTTGCCGGGGGGACGCCACCGACAACATATCCTCACGCGGGCCGGAAGTTAACCGTGCTTTCCCCGGATTCAGTCGAAGACGGCTTTTTCGACGACGCTGATGTCGTTGACGCAGCTGATCACAGGCGGGGCTTTGCCGAGCGCGGTGTCCGGGTCCTTGAGGCCGTGACCGGTCAACACGCAGACCACCGTCTCCGGTGTGTCCATGCCTTCGACCACGGGCAATCCGTGGTTGAGGATGCCGGCAACCGAAGCGGCGGAGGCCGGTTCGCAGAAGACGCCTTCGTTCGAGGCGAGCCAGTGGTACGCGTCGAGGATCTGTTCGTCGGTGACGGCCGCGACGCGGCCGCGTGAGGTGTTGAAGGCGTTCATCGCCTCTTCCCAGCGCGCCGGGCTGCCGATCCGGATCGCCGAGGCGATCGTCTCGGGGTTGGCGACCGGGGCACCATCGACCAGGGGCGCCGCGCCGGCGGCCTGGAAGCCGTAGAGGATGGGCGAGGTATCCCACTCCTGGAAACCCTTCCAGTAGGCGGTCACGTTGCCAGCGTTGCCGACCGGGATCGCCAGGGCGTCCGGGGCCGAGCCGAGCTCGTCGATCAGCTCGAAGGCGGCGGTCTTCTGGCCCTCGATCCGGTAGGGGTTGACCGAATTGACCAGCTCGATCGGGTGGCGCTCGGAGAGTTCACGGACGAGCAGCATGGCGTCGTCGAAGTTGCCTTCGAGCGCGATCACCCGGGCGCCATGGATCAGGGCCTGGGCGAGCTTGCCGATCGCGATCTTTCCTTCGGGCACGATCACCGCACCGCGCATGCCGGCCCGAACCGCGTAGGCGGCCGCACTGGCCGCGGTGTTGCCGGTCGAGGCGCAGATGACCGCTTCGGCCCCCCTGCCCTTCGCCCGGGACACGGCCACGGTCATGCCGCGGTCCTTGAAGCTGCCGGTCGGGTTCGCGCCTTCGACCTTGAGCCAGACCTTGGCACCAACCCTTTCGGACAGGCGCGGGGCCTCGACCAGCGGGGTCGAGCCCTCGTTGATGGTCACTACCGGGTCGCCGGGTTCGAGCGGCAGGAACTCGCGGTATCTCTCAATCAGAGGTTGTGGCATGTCTTCCTGATCCTCAGACGAACTCTTCTTCGATGACCCGGATGAAACGCGGCGCCGAGCGCAGAGAGTCGAGCCGGCCGATCTCTTCGATCGCGGACTTGAATCGGGACTCGGGGCATTGGTGGACGACCATGACCAGACGGGCATCGTCGTCGATTCCCCGCTGGACCACGCTCTTGACCGAGATGCCGCTGTCGGAGAGCACCTTCGCCACCCGGGCGAGCACGCCCGGCTCGTCAGCCACTTCGAGGTGGAGGTAGAAGGACGAGGTGACGTCGGAGAGCACCGCCAGGTCGTTGTGGACCGAGTGGGTCGGCGCGTCGCCGGTGACCACCGAGACGAGGTCCCCCAGCACCGCGGAAGCGGTCTGCATGCCGCCGGCGCCAGGGCCGGAGATCGTGACCTCGGTGATTTCAGGCGCCTCGACCGTGACCGCGTTGAACGGTCCTTCGATCGGTGAAAGTGGGTGGCCGCGGTAGAGGAAGCAGGGGAACACCCGCACCGTGATGCCCTCGGGAAGCCTCTCGGCAACCCCGAGCAGCTTGAGGGAGAGGCCGAGCTCCTTGGCGTAGGCGAGGTCGTCGGGCTGGACCGATTCGATGCCTTCGTAGTCGACCTGGTCCAGGGTGACCGGGGTGTGGAACGCAAGTCGCGCGAGGATCGCCATCTTGGCGGCTGCGTCGGCGCCGTTGACGTCTTCGGTCGGGTCGGCCTCCGCGTAACCGAACTCCTGGGCCCGGGCCAGCGTGTCTTCGTAGGAGGCCCCGGTCGCCGCCATCTCGGAAAGGATGAAGTTGGTGGTGCCGTTGACGATTCCCGAGACCTTGGTGAACTCGACCGCGCCGAAGCTCTCCTGGACGACCCTGACCACCGGGACGACGGCGGCGATGGCCGCTTCGAAGCGCAGCTGTACGCCCGCCTGCTCGGCCGCCTCGAACAACTCGGCGCCGTGCTGGGCGAGCAGCTGCTTGTTCGCCGTGATCACCGGCTTGCCGGCGCGCAGCGCGGCCAGAACGTGGTCGCGGGCGGTGTCGGTGCCGCCCATGAGTTCGACGATGACGTCGGCGCCCGCGAGGATCTCGTCGAAATCGCCGATGCTGGTGGTCAGCACCCCGGAGATCTCGGCCGGACGGCCGATCGCCAATTCGATCGCTTCCTTCCGGCCGCCGACCAGCTCGTCGAAGGCGCCGCCCACGGTGCCGTGCCCGAGCAGGCCGATTTTCAGGGTTTCGCTCATGCGTCCCTCGCCAGCAGGTCTTCGTAGGTTTCGCGCCGGACCACGATCCGGGCCTCGCCGTCCTCGCAGAAGACCACCGGCGGCCGAGGCATACCGTTGTAGTTGTTGGCCAGCGAGTGACCGTAGGCACCGGTCGCGGGCGTCAGCAAGATGTCTCCTACCTGGGGGTCGGCCAAAGCCACGTCACGAATCAGGATATCCCCGGACTCGCAGTGGGAGCCGGCGACGGTCACCACACGCTCAGCCGGGTCGCCGGCGCGGTTGGCGATGATCGCCTCGTATTTCGCGTCGTAGAGCATTGGCCGCAGGTTGTCGGACATGCCGCCGTCGACCGAAAGGTAGGTGCGAACGCCGGGAATCTCCTTGATCGTGCCGACCGTGTAGATCGTCACCCCGGCGGTGCCGACGAGCGAGCGGCCGGGCTCGATCAGGATGCGCACATCGTCGCCGAAATATTCGCGGACCGTCGCGAACTTCAGGTCGACGTAGGTCTCGATCTCCGGCGGCTCGTCGGACTCCGTGTAGGAGATGCCGAGCCCGCCGCCGAGGTCGACGATCCGGCACCAGTCGCCGCGGAGGGCGGCCAGCGATTCGACCGCCAGCCGGAAAGGTTCGATCTCGAAGATTTGCGAGCCGATGTGAAAATGGAGGCCGACCAGGTTGAGCCGGGTCGAAGCGAGCACCCGCTCGATCGCCTTCGCCGCGGTGCCGTCCTCGAGCCCGAAGCCGAACTTCGAATCGAGCTGCCCGGTCTGGATGTGGGAGTGGGTGGAAGGCTTGACCCCCGGGGTCACCCGGATCAGGACGTCCTGGTCCTTTTCGAGCACCCGTTCGCAGCGCTCGATCTCGTCGAATGAATCGACGATCAGGTGGCCCACCCCCGAACGGCTTGCGAGCTCGATCTCGGTGTCAGTCTTGTTGTTGCCGTGCATGTAGATGCGGTCGGGCACGTACCCGGCGGCCAGGGCCATGGTCAGTTCGCCGCCCGAGGCGACGTCCACCGAGAGGCCCGCTTCGGCGAATAGCCGGTAGGCGGCAGTGACCGGCAGGGCCTTGCTGGCGAACAGGATCTCGAAATCGTCGGTGTGGGCGGCGAAGGCGGACTGAAAGGCGGCGGCCCTTCGGCGCATCTCCTCGACCGAGAAGACGTAAGCGGGCGTGCCGAATTCAGCGGCCAGGTCGACCACATCGCAACCGCCGATTTCCAGGTGGCCGCGCGCATTGGTGACTGTTCCGACTGGGTAGACCATCGCCGCCATTCTTACGACTTCCGCCGACCGGTACGGTGTGGTCCGTGCCCGGGTCTGGAAGACAACCGATCAATTCCCCTGCCGGAGGACCCAATAGCGCGGGAGTCCCCTGGACCGGCCTCGGCATCCTGATCGTTCTCACGCTCATCCTCGCCGCTTTCGTCGCCTACTTTTTCTTCGACTTCGGCAACGACAAGTCCGGAGACGGTGATTCCGACGGCCCGGCCCTGATCAACAACGGCACGACCGGACCCGCGGGAGGCGATCTCGAAGGAAGCAGCGTCGGTTCGCTCGGCTACCCGGCCGTCGCGACCCGGAACACCACCCGGATCAGCGGCAGCGATCCGGCCGACGTCTCGGTCGCCGCGGCCCTCGCCGCGTATCCGACCACCGGACCCGGAACCCCGCCGGAAGCGCTCACGGTGGTCAACGCCGACCAGTGGCAGGCCGGTGTCGCCGCCGCCACCCTCAGTGCCGCACCGGTCGGGGCCCCAATCCTGCTCGCACCGTCCGGCAAGCTCTCCGAAAGCGCTTCCGACGCGCTCTCCGAGTTCGACCCCCAGGGAGCGCCGACCACCGGCGAGTCCGAAGTCTTCGCGGTCGGCAAGGTCGCGCCGCCGTCCGGCTACGACACCAAGACGGTCAACGCCAAGGATCCCGCCGGCCTCGCGATCGCCATCGCCGAATTGAAGCGACAGCTGACCGGCGAGCCACCCGACGCGTTCGTTCTGGTCTCCTCGGAGGAGGCCGAGTATGCGAGTCCGGCCGCTTCCTGGCTCGCCCGCTCGGGCGACGTCGTGCTCTACACCGGCAAGGACGAGATCCCCGCGGCCACGGTGGACTACCTCAAGAAGAAAGAGAACAAGGACGTGCCGGTCTTCGTCCTCGGACCCGCTTCGGTGGTCTCGCCGGCCGCGCTCAAGGCCCTCGACAAGGTCTCGACAGTCGAACGCGTCGGCGGCGAAACCCCGGTCTCCGCCGCCCTCGAGCTCGTCCGCTTCTCGAGCGGCACATTCGGCTGGAACCTCAATGATCCGGGCCACGGCTACATGGTCGCGCGCAGCGACCGGCCGATGGACGCGGTCGCGGCCACCGCGCTCTCGACCGGTGGCACCTGGCCGGCATTGCTCCTGACCGATGACAGCGACAAACTGCCGGAAGATGTCGGTGACTACTTCCTCGACGTCAAGCCGGGTTACGACACCGACCCGACCCGCGCCCTGTACAACCATGTGTGGATAATCGGTGACGAATCACTGATCGACGTCACGCAGCAGGCGCTGATCGACGATGCTGTCGAACTCACCCCGGTAGAGACTCTTTCCACCACACCATGAGCGAAGAAGAACACATCGGAGTCCTCGATTCCGGCAAGACCGTCACTCCAGAAGACATTCGGGAGCTGACCGGCGCGGTCACCCCCCACTTCGCACTCCAGGTGCGTAACCGGGTGCGCCGCCTGATCGCCCCGCTCCCCGCCGGCGATCCCGCCCGCCTCGAAGGCGAGCGCCAGATCGCCCGGCTCGAGCAGCTGGCCCTGAGCAGCGGCCAGCCCGGGCCGCCGGCCAGCGACACCCACTGACGATGAAGCAACTCGCGCCTGGAGTCGAGCGGCTGGGTCAATTCCCCCGCCCGATGATCAACGTCTACCTGGCCGAGGACGTGCTGATCGACGCCGGCACCACCTGGGACCGGCGCCGAATCTTCAAGCAGATCAAGGACCGTGACCTCTCGATGCTGGCCCTCACCCACGTCCACCCTGACCATCAGGGCGTGGCCCGTGACGTCTGCCTCGACCGCGACATCCCGCTCGCCTGCCACGCCGACGACGTCGACGCGATGGAAGGGCGCCGGCCGGTCTCCGGCGAGCAGACCACCAACCCGATCGTAAAGCGCCTCCAGAGTGCCTGGGAAGGCCCGCCGCACAAGGTGAGCCGCGTCCTCAACGAAGGTGACGAGGTCGCCGGGTTCCGGGTGATCCACGCACCCGGTCACGCCCGCGGCGAAGTCATCTACTTCCGCGAAAGCGATCGCGTGGCGATCTGCGGCGACATCATCCGCAACATCAGCTACGTCACAGGACTCTTCGGAATCGCCGAACCGCCCGACGCGTTCACTTACGACCCACCGGAGAACCGCCGCTCGATCAGAAAGCTCGCCAGCCTCAATCCCTCGATCATGCTCCCGGGCCACGGCCCGGAGGTGACGGATATGGCCGAGTTCGAAAAGTTCGTCGAGGCTCTTCCGGCAGATTGATCGGTCTGCCGGCGGGGGCAAAGAATCGTCCTTTTTCATCGACTATGGATGAAAAAGGACGATTGTGTTGGTTCGGGGTCGGTCTGCCGCGGGTGACGGGTCGCCTGCGACATCGCAGGGGTCAGCTTCGGCGAACTGGGTCGGTTACGACCTGAGCCTGGGTCCCTAACCGACCCAGAACCAGATTTGGCTTCCTGCCTGGGTCTCGGGTACTTCGGGCCTCTCGATTTCACGAAGTGACCGGATTAAGGGCCGCTATGTGGCCTCGATTCAGGTCACTTCCATCGTCGCGGGCTTTCGGTGCTCGGCCCTTGGCGACATCACACGGTCAGGTCGCGGTACCTCGGGCTCAGGTGTGGTCCGGGTACCCCTGTCCAGGTGCCTCGCTGTTGGATCAACCTCGGCGCAGCGCGAACGATTTCTCGTCCCGTCGACTAACCGCATCCTGGACAGGGGTACCCGGACCGCGCCCGCGGCACATCGCCGCCCCGGCATCCTGGACAGGGATGCCCGCGCCGCGCCCCAAGGTAGACCGCTACGAGTTCGGCGCAAAGGCCTCGATGATTTTCTCGTTGTACTCGACGATCTGCTCGTTCGGGATGAAGTAAGTAGGTGCTCCCGGAAAGATCGCATCCGCGAACTGGGCCACCTCTTCGACCTTGGTCCTGACCTTGTCGATCGTGCCGACAGCGCAGTACTGCTCAACCATCTCGTCCGGGATCGCGGCGGCAACGCCATCGATATCACCCTTGCGGAAGGCGGCCGCGGCATTTGCCGCGTTTTCACCGAACCCGTGCAGTTCATAGAGCGGCATGTAGGTCTTGACCGTCGAGTAGAAAGCAACCGTGCGCCGGGCCGCGTCCATGCCCCGCTCGTAATCGTCGTCGATTGCGACGCAGACGCTCGGCAGGTAGGTGAAGTCGGAGCGGTTGCGATTCGAGCGTGACAGGCCGAGCTCGAAGGCGGGAACGATCACTTCTTCGATCCACTGCGCCGAGCACAGCGGATGGCCGATCAGGCCGTCGGCGACGTCGCCGGCCATCCGGGACATGCCCTGCTGAACGGCGGCGGTGTAGATCGGGATGTCGGCGCGAACCGGCGGTGTGGCCCGGTACCAGCCCTTGATGTCGAGGTCGTAGTACTCGCCCTTGAAGGCCACCGACTCGCCGGCGGCGGCCGCGGCGACGATCGCCCGGGTGGCCTGGATCGTCTCCCTGAGGTGCGGGGCCGGCTTGCCGTAAGGGGCGTTGTGCCAGGACTCATTGAGGCGCTTCACGCCCGGGCCCAGACCGAGACAGAAACGGCCACCGGAAATCTCGTCGATGTCCATCGCGCTCATCGCCATGGTCATCGGGCTGCGGACGAAGCCCCAGGCGATCGACGTGCCGACCTGCACCGATTCGGTCTGGCTGGCCAGCCAGGTCGTCTGGGTGAAAGCGTTGCGGAAGAGTTCGATCGCCCAGACCGACTCGAATCCCGCGGCCTCTGCTTTTTTGGCCAGATCCGCCATATCCTGCGGGGAGTCCCCCATCGCGCCGATCGAGACGCGGTACATTGCCGTCATTCGGCTGAGGCTATCTGGTGGCAGCTGGGACTGCCTTCGATCTTTTGCCGAACGCCGCGTTTGAAGGTCGTGGATAGGGGTAACTCGTTGTGTAAGGGCCGCACCGGGACCGGCGGAACCGGGATTGTGCGGCTCTTCATTGGCACGAAGTCAGACCATAAAGGGGTACGGGTGTTCTCAAACGTTGGCGGTCTCCGCAATTTCAGTTTCGGCCTAAAGGCGGGGCTGTTCGCCGTCCTGATGCTCTTCGGAATGGTGCTCGCCGCATCATCCGCCGGCTCGGCCTCAGCCGATCCGGTCAAGTTCGAGTACGACCGGGGAATCATCAACCTCGGCACCGATCCGGGAACCAACGGCGTAAAGATCATCGACCCTGACGCATCGCCCCCGGACGCGCCGGCGTCACTCACCGGCACGGTGACCGGGACCACCTTCTCGGCTCCCCCGTCCGGATTCGTTTTTCCCACGAAGCGCATCGATGACGTCTCCGGCACCTTCGACGCGGTGATCTCGATCAGCGGTTCAGCTCCTGCGACCGGTACGTTCGACGGTGCTACGGGCGCCGCCGAGATAGACGTCCCGACCCGGATTCAAGTTTCGATCTACGACGGCACCACGCTCTATGCGGAGTGCAGCACCAACCTCACTTTCGAGACGTCCACCTCCGGGACACTGGTCGATCCCGGTGACCCTTCAGCGGCACCGCCGCGCCCGGCTCACAACTACGACGCGTCGCCGTACGCCCCCCCGGCCAAGGATGGCGCCGCGGTTGCGAGTTGGCCCACGATTCCGACAACCACTCCCGGCGGCGGGCTCGCTCCGGGCTCGATCTGCCCGGTGGTCGATGGCCTGATCGATGGCCCCGGTGGCATTTGGCTCTCCGGTAACGGCGGCATCGACGAAGGCATCAAGACGACCTACGTCGGTGGTGAAGGAACGACCTTCGCCACCACCGTGGGTGGCTGGAGTTCGTCCGTTACCAACCCGGCGCTCTGCGTACCCGGCGTCACCTGCCCGCAGATCACCAACACATACGAGCCGGCAGGCGGCACCGGAGGCGGCGGGGACGGATTCATCCGAACCGCGTCGGGAACCGCCACCATCGCCGGACCCGGAACCTCCACCGGCACCTGGACGAGCCCGACCTTCATCTACAACGGTGCCGAAGGCCAAGAACCTGATTCCACGTCATTCTCACTGGCCCGGAAGAGCGACGCTGCAGCCCTTCTGGGCGACGCGGACCTTACCGGCACGACCGTGACGTATCAGGCAGACCTGGTCAAGGTTTCGGACAGTTCAGTGATCTCGCTGATTGCGAGCGACACGGTCAGCGGGGCCGACGTCTGGACCAACCAGCCGGGCATCCCTGTCCAGCCCGGGGACCTTGAACTCGGGGCCGATTACCAGATCAGGATTACGTCGTCGATCAACGTGGCCACGCCCGACCTTCTGGTGAGCGCGACTCTTGACTACGACGACGTCGCCCTGGTAGCGACCAGGGCGTCGGAGGGACCGACCGGACCGACTGGTCCGACTGACCCCACCGGACCCACCGGACCCACAGATCCCACCGGACCGACCGGCCCCACGAATCCGACTGGACCGACCGGTCCGACCGGCCCCGCCGGCCTGATCGATCCCGGCAACTTCAACACCGCGATCTACGACGGCAAGTACCTCTACCAGCGCCTGAAGTGCCCGAAGAGCTTCAAGCCGACGTGCCTGGGCAAAGCGGCCGGAGTCAAGGAGACCAAGGGCAAGACGAAGAAGTCAAAGACGATCACCGCCACCAGCTCGGCCAAGCAGAAGGCCGGCAACTTCAAGGTCGTGAAGCTCAAGGTCAAGGCCAAGTTCAGGAAGCGCGTCGCGAAGTTCGCCACGCAGAACAAGAAGACCCTGATCGTGCGTCAGACGATCCGCGCGAAGAAGTACAAGCACGGCAAGCGCCAGTTCGTTTTCCACAAGTACAAGGTCCGGACCGCGACCAGGTAAAAGGTGTGGCAGGCAACAAAAAGGGCCGGCAATCGCCGGCCCTTTTTTAGTTCTCTGAAGCCGGGACTAGAGCTTCTGGAGCAGCGTTCCAGTACCGATTCCTCCACCGCAGCACATAGTGAGCAGGCCGATCTCCTTGTCGTCCCGTTCCATCTCGTGGAGCAGCGTGGTCATCAGGCGGGCGCCGGTCGAGCCGAGCGGGTGGCCGATGGCCATCGCGCCGCCGTTGACGTTTACCGTGTCCATGTCCGGATCGAGCTCACGCTGCCAGGCGAGGACCACCGAAGCGAAGGCTTCGTTGATCTCGACCAGGTCGATGTCGTCCATGGTCATGCTGTTCCGCTCGAGCAGCTTCTTCGTCGCCGGGATCGGACCGGTCAGCATCATCACCGGGTCAACGCCGACCGCAGTCTGGTCGAGGATCTTGGCGCGGGCTTTCAGGCCGAGCTCGTCGGCCTTCTCGCGAGTCATGAGGAGCATCGCCGCGGAGCCGTCGGAAACCTGTGAAGCGTTTCCGGCAGTGACCTTGCCGTCTTCCTTGAAAGCGGGCTTCAGACCGGCGAGGGTCTCGACCGTAGTGCCCGGGCGGATGCCCTGATCGGCCGTGAGCAGCTCACCGTCGATCGTCATCGGGACCATTTCGCGATCGAAGCGTCCTTCTTCCGTGGCCGCCTGGGCGTTGGCGTGTGAACGAACCGCGAGCTCGTCCATCTCGGTCCGGGAGATGTCCCACTCCTCGGCGATCATCTCGGCTGAGATGCCCTGGTTGACCAGGTTGTACTTCTCCATGAGGGCCGGCGAGAAACCGAGTCCGTAGTCCTCCATCACCTTGTAGGAATCGGCGAAGGAGATGTGCCCCATGTGCTCGACACCGCCGCCGATCATCACGTCGTGGACGCCAGAGGCGATCATCGCAGCCGAGTAGTGCACAGCCTGCTGGGCCGATCCGCACTGGCGGTCGATCGTGGTCGCCGGGGTTTCGACCGGGTAGCCGGCTTCGAGCCAGGCGTTGCGCCCGATGTTGAGGCTCTGCTCGCCGAACTGCTGGACGCAGCCCGCGACGACGTCTTCGACCAGGGCGGGATCGATGCCCGAGCGGTCGATCAGCTCGGTGTACGACTTGGCCAGGAGGGTCGAAGGATGCATGTCCTTGTAGTAGCCCTTTTCCTTGTGCCCGCGACCCACCGGGGTCCGGACTGCTTCCACGATTACTACTTCGCGACCGCCAAACTTCGTCATCGAAAACCTTTCCTCTACTTCTGGTTAAGAGTGCCCGGGTGCCCGGGATAAGCTACTTTCACGATACCTGATTGACTTGTCAGTCAATCCAGAAACCGTTGACGACTTGACTTGGAACTTCAGCCGATGAGCGAGAACCCATATCCAGAGATGGCGATCGCCGGCAGCGGTGCCATCGCCACCGGGCTGGCCTCGCTGGCCTCGGTCAGCAGTGGGACTGTCTGGCTGCTGGCCCGCAGCGCCCGCTCGGCCGAGGCGGCCATGGCCGGTGTCGCGCAGTCCTGCGACCGGATCGAAGGAGCCGACGTGAGTCGGGTCCGGGCGACCACCGACCCTGGTGACGTGGGTGATTCGGGACTCGTCGTCGAAGCGATCATCGAGGACCTGGATGCCAAGACAACCCTGCTTGCGACGGCGGGTGCAGCCGCTCCGGGAGCGGACCTCGCTACCACCACCTCGTCCCTTTCTGTGGCCGGGCTCGGGCTGGCCTCGGGCCATGAACGGCGGCTCTTCGGCCTCCACGTCTTCAACCCGGTGCCGGTGATGAACCTGGTCGAGCTCTGCCTGCCCGACTCGCTCGATGACGAAGTGGCGGGCCGGGCCCTTGATTGGTGCGCCCGGATCGGCAAGACCGCGGTCGAAGTCCCCGACACCCCCGGGTTCGTGGTCAACCGCCTGCTTTTCCCCTACCTCTTCGACGCCGTGCGCCTTCAGGAACGGACCGCGATGCCCGCGGCCGACGTCGATACCTGCATGACCCTTGGGGTCGCCCACCCCCTGGGTCCGCTGGCCCTGCTCGACCTGATCGGTCTCGACGTCGCGCTCGCGATCGGCGACGCCCTGCATGCCGACTCCGGCAACAGCGACCACCAGCCGCCCGCGGTGATCGCGGAGAAGATCGCGGCCGGCGACCTCGGCCGTAAGAGCGGCCGCGGCTTCTACGACTACGACTGAATGCTCAGGCCTGCTTTTCGACTTCCCCCGCCAGCTCGAAGTCGGACGGGGTGAGTCCGCCTTCGGAATGGTTCGTGATCGCGACTTCGACCTTGTTCCAGGAGATCGAGAGGTCGGGATGGTGACCCATGCGTTCCGCTGGAGCCACCAGCGCGTCGACGAACCTGATCGATCCGACGAAGTCCTCGAACTCGAACTCGCGCACGATCTCGTCGCCCCGTCGCGTCCAGCCATTGAGCGTGCCGAGCCGCGTTTCGATCTCATCGTCGTTCAGAAGTGCCATATTTGATCCTCCATGCGTATTGCCAGCCTCGTTCCCTCTTCCACCGAGATGCTATTCGCCCTCGGGCTCGGCGATCAAGTCGTCGCCGTGACCCACGAGTGCGACTTCCCGCCGGAAGCCGCCGATCTGCCCCATCTCAGCGAGACGGTGATCGCGGAAGGCCTGTCCCCGGCCGAGATCGACGCCGAAGTGAAACGGATGGTCGGTCTCGGGCAGCCGCTCTACCGATTGAAGACCGAAGTGCTGCTGGAAGCGCAGCCTGATCTGATCATCGCCCAGGACGTCTGCGCCGTCTGCGCCGTTTCTTACGACGATGTGGTGTCGATCGCGAAGACCCTGCCGAATTCACCCGACGTGCTTAGGCAGGATCCGACCAGCCTCGAAGAAGTACTTGCCAACGCCGGCGAGGTCGCCCGCACCGCCGGCGTGAAGGCGAACGGCGAGCGACTGGTCCGTTCCCTGTGGGACCGGATCGAAGCCGTGACCGGCGCTGTCGCTGGACAGCCCCGCAAGTCGGTGGTCGCGCTCGAGTGGCTCAACCCGCCGTTCACCGGCGGCCACTGGGTCCCGGAGATGATCGACCTGGCCGGCGGCACCGATCTGGTCGGCCAGGCCGGCGGCAAATCGCTGGAGACGACCTGGGCGGCATTAGGCGAACTCGATGCCGACGTCGTCGTGGTCATGCCCTGCGGCTACTACGCCGACGAAGCCGATTGTCAGGCCCGCGAGTATCTCGACCTGATCAGGACCATGGCGCCGAACGAGGTTTACGCGGTCGACGCGGCCGCCTCGTTCTCGCGGCCGGGTCCACGGCTCGTGGACGGAGTCGAGCTGCTCGGGCACCTGCTTCACCCGGATCTCGTACCGGCTCCGGACGGGCTGGTCTCACGTCCGGTGCCGCTCGACTGAGCGGCCGAAGGCTCAGAAACCGACCAGAGAGACCAGCCCGAGGAAGACCCGGGTCGTGGTCGGCGGCTCGGAGATCATGATCGCCGCGACCGCGGAGACGACGCCCACTGCCACGATGCCGCCGTACTCGATCGCTTTGGCGCTGGCCCCCAACCGGCCGCGCTCGCCGGCGATGACCAGGGCCCCGCAGATGGCGCCGCCGACCACACCGCCGAGGTGCCCGCCGATGCTGATGCCGCTGATCGTGAAGGTCAGCGCCAGGTTGATCAGCAGGATAATGCCGACCTCGCGGGCCAGATCGTTCAGCCCGCGGCCGCGGGCGATGATGAAAACGGCACCGAAGATGCCGAAGACCGCGCCGGACGCGCCGACCGTCGGCACGTTGCTACCGGAAAGCAGGATCGCGCCGAACGAGCCGGCCAGCAGGCAGGCAAAATAAATCATCACGAAACGCACGGTGCCCACCGACGGCTCGAGGATCTTGCCGAGGAAGTAGAGCGCGAACATGTTGAAGGCGATGTGCAGCAGGCCGGCGTGAAGGAATCCGCCGGTGACCAGCCGATACCACTCGCCGTCGGCCACTCCGAACCCCAAGACGGAGTAATCGTTGAAAATGCTGCCGCCAGCGCTTAAACCTCCGGAGCCGGTGGCGACCGTGAGCAGAAAGGCGATCACGTTTGCGCCGATCAGGACCAGCGTGGCCGGATAGTTTCCGGCTCCGCTGATCGCGGCCGGGCCGCTCCTGACCACCGTCTTCTCCCGCGAGCACTCCGGGCAGCGGAAACCGACCGGGGTCTGGGTCATGCAGTCCGGGCAAATCGGTCGGCCGCAACTCGAGCAGGAAACGCCGGTCTCGACCTGGGGGTGGCGGTAACAGGTGGGCAAGATCACGAATCCTAAATGAACGGGACTACGGCGAACCTCGCCAGCCGGGAGAATGGCCTCGTGGAGAGGATCGGATACACGCGGCTCTACGCCACTTCCGCCGGAGTGGTGCTCGTTCTGCTCGGCCTGTTCGGACTATTGAAGAGCGCCGAGTTCGATGTGCCCGAGCTCTATTCGGAGCTGCTCGGCTTCTACGCTGTCAACGGCTGGGCAAACCTGCTCCACATTGCGGCCGGCCTCCTCGGGCTGGTGATGGCCCAGCGCCTGTCACGCCCCTACGCCCTGTTCGCGGCCATCCTCTTCATCGGCCTCGGTGCCTGGGGACTCCTTGCTCCGAACTCCGACCTCCTCTTCTCGAAGCTGCCCGCCGAACGATGGGTCAACCTGTTCAACCTGATCCTCGGTTTCGGTGCGCTCGGCTGTCTGGTCGCCAGTTACTGGGACCGCATCGTGAACTCGGTCAGCCAACGGATCGAGCGTCGCCGCACCCGTCACAGCCGACGCGAACAACGCCGCCGCGCAGAGCGGCGGAAGCAGAGCCAGAAACTAAAGTCCGGTACGTGACCGGGTGCCCTTGACCAGGTCCTCGATCCTCGACGGGCGCTGACGGCCCCGGCGCCGGAACTCGAAGACGACGAGCACCCCGGTCGCGAGCCCTCCGGCGGCGACCGCCACGACCGGTCGCACCCAGTTGCGCGGATCCCGCAGCGATTGCATCTCGCTCTCGGTCAGCTCGTCGGCCCATTCGCTGAGGTCCGAGGCGGCAGCTTCGGAGATCGTCGAGAAAGCGCCCTGGAGCCGGGTCGACATCCTTTCGGGAGGGTCGATCGGCTTCAGCACGTCGGCGAGCAGGTCCTCTAGGCGAAGTTCATCCATCTCCGGCCTCCTCCATCCGTTCCTGAAGCTGTTTGATCGCCCGGTGAAGCAGGACCTTGGTCGCCCCGTCGGTCTTGCCCATAGCCCGCGCGATCTCGCGATTGTCCATTCCGAGCGCGAACCTCATCACCAGCGCCTCGCGCCGTTCCTCCGGAAGCTCTTCCAAATGCTTCATCACGGCCCGCAGCTCCGCGCGGCCCTCGACCACGTCCTCGGTCGAATGCTTCGCGGCCGGTGGCTCGATGTTCTCCAGGGGAGTCTGCGGCCGGCGTGATCGGTCGCGGTGATAGTTCGCGGCGAGGTTGTGCGCAATCCGGATCAGCCAGGGCCGGAGGGGCCGGCCGTCCGACTGCCGCCGGGCCCGCGGATAGTGGCGGTAGGCCTGGAGGAAGGTCTGCTCGGTCAGGTCCTCGGCGTCGTGGTGATTGCCGATCCGGTAGTAGGCGTAGGAATAGACATCCCGCAGGTGGTCCCGGTACAGCTCCTCGAAGCCCGCGTCGGTCACCGCCTTGCTCTCGGCCGGAGCCTCTGGCGCTTTGCTTTCTCCCCGGGCTTCGTCCACCCGGGCACCCTATCCCGAAAGCCGCCATTTCAGAGGAAGAAGGGGCCATCAGGCGGCCCTTCTCGAGTGGCCGACCCTTCTCAGCGCCGCCACCCACTCGTCGGAAGTGATGCGGCCGGTGACCAGGTCGGCCAGTCCCTGAAGGGCGACGGCCGGACACCCCGATGCGGCGACGGTCGCCGCGATCTGGGGCACTGAATCCATCGCCTCCGAGGCCTGGCCGATCTCCCGCCGGATCTGGTCGGGCGGAGTGCCGTTGCCGAGCAGTTCGCCGGCGCGACGGTTACGGCTGCCCTCGGCCATGACGGTCGCCAGGAGGTCACCCACTCCGGCCAGTCCGTTGAAGGTGTCGAGCTCGGCCCCCTTGACGACGGCGTACTGGACGCATTCGCCCCAAACCGCGGAGGCCGCGATGCCGGCGGCGTTCAATCCGTGCGGCTCGGCGGCAGCGGCGGCCAGCACGGCGGCGTTCTTCGCGGCGCCGGCCATCTCCACCCCGACCACGTCCCGGGACCGCTCACAGACGAGTCCGGCCCGGTCGAACACATCGCCCAGCTGGGCACTCAGGTCGGCGTCACCGGTGCCGAGGACCAGGGCGGCAGAGCCGGACACGGCTTCGCGGGCATGGGCCGGGCCGCCGAGGCAGGAGACCCCGCGCGACTGGATCCGCTCGGATACGTATTCGGAGGGCAGCTGGCCCTTGGGCGCGACCAGGCCCTTGGCCAGCAGCAGCACTCCGGCACGCCGGCCGACCCGGTCGGCGACGGCACCGACCGCCTGCGGGTAGGAAGCGGAAGGCACGGCAATACAGAGCAGGTCCATCCCGCCCAGTTCGATCTGGCTGGAAGTCCGCACCTCGATCGCGTCGGGCAGGTGCACGCCCGACAGGTACTGCTCGTTCTCCCGGGCGAGGGAGATCGCGTCGGCCTGTTCTTCGGTCCTGGTGCCGAGCTGGACCTCGAGGCCGCCACGGGCGAGCAGCACGGCGACCGCGGTTCCCCAGCTGCCGGCGCCGATCACGGCCGCCCGGCGCATCGGCGGCAAACCGCCGATGTCCTCCCACTGAAGTTCGACGTTCGGCCAGATCCGCGAAGTGACCGAGGCGGCCAAGGCCGGAGAAGGGTTCTCCGACTGCGGGAACGACATCGGGCGGCCGACCCGGATCGTGACTTTCTTCGGCCGGACCCGGAGTCCCCGGCGCACGTTCTCGCTGCCGCTGACGGCAACCGGGATGACCGGAGCTCCACTCCTCAGGGCAAGCCGGCCGACGCCGCGTTTCGGAACGCCGAGCGAGCCTTTGCGGATGCGGGTGCCCTCGGGGAAGATGCAGATCGTGCCACCCCGGGCCAGTACGCTCTCGGCGGTTTCGATCGCCATCTCGTCGGCTTCGCCCCGGCGGATCGGAAATGCGCCGACACGGCAGAGGATGAAGCCCTGCCAGCGTTTTTCAAAGAGCTCGACCTTGGCCACGTAATTCATCGGCTTGCCCCACGGCATGCACGTGCCGATTACGAACGGATCGAGGAAACTGCGGTGGTTGGCGGCGACGATCATGCCGCCCTTGATCCGCGCGTTCTTGCGACCGTGCCGCGAGAGCCAGAAATAGACCATGAAGATCGGCTGGAGCATGCAGCGCGCGACGAAATAGACAACACGGTTCACACCGTGCTTTCTCGTGAATTGGTGGTAGGCGGCGAGCCGCGCGTCGGTCACAGGTTTCGTTACACGGTGGGAGGCAAGGCGTTACAGGTGACGAGAACCGGGTCGGGGGCAACCGCCAGATTTCTCGACTCCCACAATAGCCTCGGATAGGCTGAAACCTGACTGTCCGGACTTACTTCTTCGAGCTTAGGACGATCTGCGACAGATCGAAAACTTTTGGACGAAGGTCCCTGGCATAAGCTGAGACTGTGAACGATCAGGTCAGCAGACGCGAGCGCTGGATACGCAATGTGAGGAGGCGGTGGGGAATCACCCTGCTCCTTCCCGCGCGGTTTCTGCCCGATCGCAGCGGCGCCCCGGATGTCGCCCCTCCCTGGGAGGACGTCGATCGCAACATTCCAAAGGACCTGCTGACCTATCCCGGTGAAGAGCGAGATCTCGAGGAGGAGGAGCGGTGTGCCGAGGGCCAGCCGCTGAACGAGTTCTTCACGGTCCACCCCGAAGCCAGCGAATTCATCGTCGACCACGGGCGAGACTTCCTCAGGCCCGCAATCACCAAGCTCGCCCGCGCGGTCCACCGTCTGCGACGGGCCACCCGGATGACGCCCGCATTCGCCCGGCGGACCACCAGCCCGGCCGATCTGACCACGGCCCTGCGGGTCGAAGCCCGCCGGATCGGCCTGAGCCGGATCGGGATCGCGAAAAGCGACTCCAAGTACACCTTCCCGGTCACCGATGCGGAACAGCTTCCGACTGTGATCGTCTGCCTGGTCGAACAGGACTGGGAACTCACCCAGAAGATTCCCAGCGACGAGGCGGAGTCGGCGGCGATGTTCGGCTACGCCGAAGGCATGACCCGCACCGCCCAGCTGGCCGAGTTCCTCAAGGGGCTCGGCTACAGGGCCGCGCCGCAGGGACTGACCGGCGACGGCCTGACCATCCACTACGGCGTCGCCTCCGGGCTCGGGCAGCTCGGACTGAACGGCCAGTTGCTGACGCCCGAAGCCGGCTCCCGGTGCCGAATTCTACTTATGACCACCGACGCGGACCTGACCATGGACGAGCCGGTCGACTTCGGGCTCCACAAGGTCTGCGACGAATGCCAGGCCTGTGTGCGGAACTGCCCGGTCGGTGCGATCCCCAAGACCAGGAAGCCCTATCGCGGCGTGGTCAAGGCGAAACTGAATACCGCCCGCTGCCTGCCGGTGGTCGCGCAGGCCGCCGGCTGCGCGATCTGTATGAAGGTCTGTCCCGTCCAGCGGTACGGTCTCGACGCGATCCTCGACCACCGCGAAAAGACGGGCGAGATCCTGGGAGTCGGCACCGACGAGCTCGAAGGCTACGACTGGCCGCTCGACGACCGGCACTACGGCCCGGGGGAAACTCCGCGGGTGAGCGACGAGATCATGCAGAACCCCGACCTGGTCTTCGACTTCGGCCGGAAGTCACCGCCGCCGGGAGTCGAGCCGATCCGGTTCACCGGCCCGAAGCACGGCTGACCACGACCCGGGCCGCCCGACCGGATTGCCGGGCACCCTGACCTTCTACATATTGAAAGCTTCGTGAATGTCGATCCGCGCGCCGTCGGCGCCGGCCATCGGGTGGTTGCCGAGCAGGGCCTTCACGCCGTCAACGTTGTCGGCCTCGATGATGCTGTATCCGGTGGCTGGGTCACTCGCCTGGCCGCCGATCGAGTCCGGCGGGCCGAACGGGTTGCCGACGTCGACCAGCGACTCTCCGGCACTCTGGATCCACTGGCGCCAGGCCGCCATGATCTGATCCTTTTCTTCGTCGCTCTCGGGCGTCTTGCCGCCGCCGTGGTAAACCAGCACGTACTTACTCATGCGATTCCTCCGTCTTCGTATCGGTCACCATCTCCGGTACGTCCCGGAAGCGACGCAGCCAGGAATCGATCTCGATCAGCGGTTTCGTGGCCAGCCGGCAGTACTGCTGGCGGCCTTCCTTCCGCTTGAAGACCAACCCGGCGTCCTCGAGCACACTTATGTGGCGCGAGATCGCCGGTAGCGACATTTTGTGGGGTGCGGCCAACTCTCCTACCGAAGCCTCTCCCTCCCGAAGCCGCAGAATGATCATCCTGCGAGTCGGATCGGAGAGCGCACCAAAGGTGCCGTCCAGTGTTCGATACTTAACCACTTTGTTAAGTATATCGAACGGCGCCGCTTGGGTCTCTGATACTTTTGGCCGATGGGAGATCTCGTGTCGGTGCCAGTCCGTTTCGCATTCGCTTTTCTACTCGCAGCCTTGCTTTGCCCGTCGGCAGCCTCGGCGCTGACCTTCAAGATCGACAACCAGAGCGGCCGGGCCAACGACCAGGTTTTCGTCACGGTCGCCGGCAGTGCGTCGCAATACGACGTGCCGGGCATGAGCAACGACGTCCCGAAACCGCTCAGCTCGATTTCCGGCGGGACGGTAACCATCAACCAACTCGTCTCCGGCCGGATCTACATCGCTTACGGAGCCGGAGTAAAGGCCTCGGTGCCCTTCAACTCGAAGACCCGCTTCGACTGGGCCGAACTGACTGTCACCCCCAATTCCTCCGACGTGGCCAACCTGACGGCGGTCGACCAGTTCGGCATCGGCATGAGGCTGAACACCTTCGACGGCGCCGGCCACAGTCTGGAAGAAGTGGGTTCCGCGAACTCGAACACGGTGTTCGACGCCATGCAGCACATCCCGGGCGGGAGCAAGGCCACACTCAAGGACGGGCAGGGAAAGGTCATGCGGGTGCTGTCGCCGAACCAGACCACGGCCTACCCGGAGCTCGGCCCGTACGTCAAGTCCATGTCGGGCAAGACGATCAGCCTCAATACAACGTTTTTCGGCAATCCCTTCACGACGAGCCGGTATTCGGGCACGTTCCAGTCGGACGGCTCGATCAGGCTGAGCGGATCGACCAAACCCGCCGGCAAGGCCCCGGCCCAGATCAACATCGGCGGATCCCAGCTGATCGCCGACGTCTACAGCGGCGGCAACACGCCGAACAACCTCTCGGGAGCGCTCTACCGGGACCTGCTGGCGGGCTTCAGCTCCGGCATGTGGGGAGGCAAGTACGGCAACAGCGCTCTTTCCTTCTGTTCCGACGCGATCACCAACAGCCTGGGGAGCTGGTGCCCCAAGGGATTCAACAAACCCGCGTTCGGCGACGCCAGGAAGAGCCTCTCTTCGTTCCCGACCTGCGAGCAGTACGCGGCGGTGATCAACAAGTACTCGGATTCCTACGGCAACCCGTACAGCGACGCGTCGAAAAAGGTGACGGTCAGCCTCGACCAGCCGGGCACCGGCGGAAAGGTGAAGACACTCCAGCTGACGGTGCTGCCCGACCGGGGCAGCGCCAAGCCCGTCGAGAGCGGCAACGCCAATTGTGGTGCCAAATCTGGATCAGGTGGCAATACCTCGGTGAAGGTGAACTTCTACAATAAGGCCAACCTCAAAGGGAAGTCGGCCAAAGCGGGCAAGGCGACCTGTTCGAAGTCATGCGGAACGATCACGGTCACGGCCAAAAAGGGCAAACAGAAGGTCGCCTACAAGAAGTTCAAGACGAAATCGAAAAAGCCCTACCTGACGATGAACGTGAACAAGGCAGGACGAAAGATCTTCAAGAAGAAGCGACAGATGAAGGTCAAAGTCTTCGTGAAGATCCAGCCGTCAGGCAAGCAGACAGTGAACAAGAAGCATTCACTGACCTTCACCCGGTAGGCGGTAAGCAGAGCCCGCCTCCGGAATCGAACCGGAAACCTCCTGTTTACAAGACAGGTGCTCTGCCAATTGAGCTAGGCGGGCGCGCTGAGGGTGACCCAGAATATGACGAAAAGGGCGACGGTGACCGGCCAGGCACCGAAAGTGGCCAACGGTAAATTTCACCGGCCACCGGTTGCGGCCGTCCCGGAGGCGGAACTCCTGCTCATCTCGTCGGCGATTGCGGACCAACCGGCCTTCCGGCGTTCATGCCAGTCGACCGAATTCCAGTCATCCCAGTCGTAGCCGGAGGTTTCAAGTACCGGCTGATCACCGGCCTGAACGGTGATCCCGACGCGGCCGGTGCGTTCGGTGTTCAAGGTTCCGTCTGGCCGTCCCCTCAGCACCTGATGCGAGGAAGGGTCGCCGTACCCGATCATCCCCCAGGGCAGCCGGAGTTCGAGCACCGATCCCTTTCCCATAACGAGGTTTCTCTGATCGAAACCCTCGGCTTCGGAGTCGCCCGTGCCCCATCGCAGTCCGCTCGCATCCGCAAACTCAGCCGGCTGTGGGCCGACACCCGGCACCACCAGGGGCCGATTGAGAATCTGGCGGGGATTGGACCATTCACCGCTGCCGGTCTTCATCGCAGCCTCGTCGAAAGGAACGTAGTCGAACTTGATCCCGTAAAGCCATGGCAGGGGATCGAGCCAGGAAGCCTGGAGCAGGGTCGCCATCTGGCCGGGCCCGACGACCACGCCGTGGTCGGCCGCAGGATCCACGCCCTCTCTGCCGGGCAACCCCCTGTTTCCTTCGCCCGAGACCGAAAGGCCCACAAAGACCGGCTCGCTCATCCAGGGCTCGTTCTCCTCAAATCCGATCTTCAGCCAGAGGTACTCGGCATCGTGGGAAGCCCGGACCTGGCTGACTGGTCCCCGGGATTCGGCAATAACCTGGCTCGACTCGACCGACCAGTCTTTGTCGTCGCCGTCAAGGACCTTCGTCGGTTCACGACCCGGCTCGACCGCGAGTACGCCGAAGTGCTCTTCGTTCGTCAAGACGTTTCTCCACAACGCCTTTCGACCGTCCGGCTTTTCGAGGTCGAGCGTGTTCCATGTGATCTTGAACCACTCGTCCGTCCACTCGAACAGTACGCCTCCGGCGAAGCCCTCTTCCTGGATCCTGCGCAGCAGCCCGGCGTCGATGTCTCCCGCCTCCTGTTCGGAGTGTCCGCCCTGGTTACGACCGAGTGGGCCTAGGTGGGCAAGGCCAATGCTTGACGGAACACCAAATTCAGTGACCATGACCGGCATCCCCCGATGGTGGGCCTTCAGTTCGCGCAAGTACCCTACGTACGGGTCCGGCTGTCCATCTCTGGCCACCACATCCTGGTACTCCCAGCGCAGGAAATCCGGGTAATACGGATAGACGTGGTAGCTCGCGAAGACCCCGGCAGGCCAGGCAGCAGTCGCAGCTATATTCATCGGATCGATCGAAACCGCGTCCTCCGAGGCGGCTGGCTCGGTTGGGTGTTGAAGGGGGTCCGTGGTCAGCCAGTTCGTGAAGGTGATCGGACGGCTCCAGCCTCGCTTCGCTTCGAGTCCGGCAACATGGTCCATTCCGGCTGCGATCCAGCTCTCCATCGGATTTGCGTTGCTCGAGACACGAATATAGCGCCCCTCGAACGGCCTCATGCCGGCGTTCTTCCGGTTGGTCTCTATCGTCACTGCCGGGTCCCACTCCACACCCACCGACCAGCCGAGCAGCCATCTGGACACATCCGTTCGGTAACTGCCGGAAGCGTGCCCGGGCCGGTCTGGAATGTCGGCGTCCCCGTGCACCACGTCAACCGCATCGGTCAACTCCGACTTCCACTGATCGAGCACCGCGAATGCATCGCGTTTCTTGAGGAACCCCTCTTCCGGGATCCAGGCACCGTGGAGAAGGTAGATCGGATCCTCCTGATGCGACCGGTTGTATCGCGCAAACTCTTCGTAGAATCGCGGTGGCAGAATCGTGTAAACCCGCAAGAGACGAACGCCGAGTTCGCCCATTTCCGCCAGCCAGCGGACATAGTCTTTTCTTGAGGCCGCCAACTCTCCAGGCAAGGTCCCGGGTGTCGTCACGCCGAGGTTGACCCCGGGCCAGAAACGGGGAGAAAAACCGCCCTTGATGCCAAGGGAGACGTTCTCGCCCTCAACCCGCGCAGGGAGCCTCAGTCCCTCCACCGTGACCGGAGCACCCGCATACGACGGCCCTTGCGGCACCGAATCACCCCTGCCGCACCCCGTCGATCCAACTACCAGAGATACCGCGAACAACGACGAGACAATCACTGCATACCGAAAGAACCGCACCATCCGAGGGTAGCGCGAAGGTCAGTTTCTGGCTTTATGTCCTAGCAGAAGTGGTTCAGACAGCGACGTCGCGCGACTCGAGATGCCGGCTGACCTTGCGCTTTACGCGTTGGAGGGCGTTGTCGACGGTCTTCGTGTCACAACCGAGCATCAGTGCCACTTCTTCGTAGGACCGGTCCTCGAGGTAATAGCCGAGCACACTGCTCTCCATTTCCGAAAGGCTGGCGCGCAGGCACGAGACGAGACTGCCCAGCTCTTCCGATGAGATCGCCTGGTTGACCGGGTCGAAGGCGGTCGGACCGGGAAGTATCTCTTCCATGGTCGTATCCGACTCGCTGTTGGCCGCCGGCGACTGGCCGAACGATACGTACTGGTTGAGCGGCACGTGCTTGTTGCGTGTGGCGGTCTTGACCGCGGTGATGATCTGGCGGGTGATGCAGAGCTCCGCGAAATTGCGGAAGCTCGACTCGCGGTCGGTCCGGTAATCGCGGATCGCCTTGTAAAGGCCCAGCAGGCCCTCCTGGATCAGGTCGTCGGAGTCTCCGCCGACCAGGAAATACGAAGAAGCCTTGAGCCGGACGAAACCGTGGTAACGGCGGATCAACTTGTCCGTCGCTTCGGTCTTTCCGAGCTTCGACTGGGCGACGAGAGTCTGATCATCAGGCTCTAGTCGAGGCTTAGTGTGCCCTACTGGTGAGATGCGTAGCCGGGGTGGGACTGTAGGTATAACCGCATTTGAGGTTGAGGTAGCCACCGAACATTCTCCTTTAGAAGAGTTCTGTGGCGCCACTTACCTCCCCTGGGCGCCCTTACATGACGGATGATCCTCACACTCAGGTTGAGGTTCACCCTTTATCTATTGATTAGTTTACGGGTTAGCAGAGTTCTGTCAACCCCTGCCCGCAAATTGGTGCAACGCAACTTGCAGAAAAGTCAGGGGTTGCGCTGGCGGATCGCTTCGAAAAGGAGCACGGAGGCGGCCACTGAGACGTTCAGCGACTCGATCTTTCCGCGCTGCGGGATCGCGACGAGTCCGTCGCAGCTGTCGGCCACCCGGGGTCGCAGTCCTTTGCCCTCGGTGCCCATCACGAGCACCGTCTTGCCGGTCAGGTCGGTCTGCCAGGGAGTCTGGTCGGAGGAGCCGTCGGCGCCCCACACCCAGAAGCCCGCGGTCTTCGCTTCGGCCAGCCAGTCGCTGACGTTCCTGACCCTGGCGATGTTGAGGTGCTCGACCGCGCCGGCCGACGCCTTGCAGGTCACCGCGGTGACCGAGGCGGCACGGCGATCGGGGATCACGACCCCGTCAGCGCCGGCGACTTCCGCCGAGCGGCAGACCGCACCGAAGTTTCGTGGATCCTGGATCTGGTCGAGGACCACGATCAGGGCGTCGGGCTTGATCAGGAGCTCCTGGCCGCCGACGTAGGGGAAAGGATCGACTTCGGCGACCACGCCCTGGTGGTCTTCGCTTCCCACCAACCTGGCCAACTCCGCCGACGATGTCTCGGGGGAGCGCCAGATGCGATGGACCTGGCGACGGCCACGCTCGGCCTCGGCCACCGGCTGGCGGCCGTAGATCAGCTCGGTGGAGCTCATGAGCCCGAGATCGGCACGAGCGAGGCCCCTTCGGGGCTGTCCCGCACTTCCCAGCCGAGACCTGCCAGCTGGTCGCGGATCTCGTCTGCCCGGGCGAAGTCCTTGTCTGCCCTTGCCTTCTGGCGCTGTTCGAGCAGCGCGGTGGCATCCGTGCCGGGCCCTTCACCTGACGGAGCGTCGGCAAGGGAACCCAGGCCGACAAGATCGAGCATCTCGACCAGGGCCGCGGATGCACCCTCGACTTCGCCCTGGTTGGCGCTGCGCACCAGCTCGAAGACCTCGACCATGGCGCGGGGCGTATTGAAGTCATCGGCAAGGGCGTCGCGGAAACGAGCTACTGCGGCCGCAGCCTCCGGTCCGGCCGGAGCCCCGGGCGGATTGCCCCGGAGGAAGTTCCGCAGGCGTTCAACCCGCGAGACCGCCTCTTCTAGGTTCGCTTCACCGAACGCCAGCGGTTGCCGGTAGTGGCCCGAGATCAGGTACGAGACGACCGCTTCAGCCCCGTAGGCGTCGAGCGCCTCGGACAGCTGGAAGATGTTGCCGTCCGACTTCGACATCTTGGCCGCGTCGGTTTCGATCATGCCGTTGTGCATCCAGACCTTGGCCAGCGCCTTGCCGCGCGCCGCCTCGGACTGCGCGATCTCGTTCTCGTGGTGAGGGAAGACCAGGTCGGAGCCGCCGCCGTGGATCGCGAAGGGCAGTTCGCCGAGCTCGGCCTCGGCCATCGCCGAGCACTCGATGTGCCAGCCTGGCCGCCCGGGTCCCCACGGCGAGTCCCAGGACGTGTCCTCCCCCTCCTTGTGGGTCTTCCAGAGGGCGAAGTCGAGCCGGTCGCGCTTCAGCGTCCCGGCATCGTCGCCTTCCCCCTGCTCCATGTCATCCGGCGTCCGGTGCGAGAGCTTGCCGTAGCCGTCGAAGTCCCGGACCGAGAAATAGACGTCTCCGCCCGATTCGTAGGCGTGGCCGTCATCAACCAGGGTCTGGATCAGTTCGATGATGCCGCCGACGGTCCCGGTCGCGAGTGGCTCGGCATCGGGGCGGCCGAGCCCGAGGCGGCCGGTGTCCTCGAAGTAGGCGGCGGTCATCTCGGCTGCCAGCTCCGCTGACGGAATTCCCCGGTCGGCGGCGGCCGTGTAGATCTTGTCGTTGATGTCGGTGACGTTGATCGCCAGCCTGGTCCGGTAGCCCTCGCTCCTCAGGAATCGCGCCAGAAGGGAAAAGACCACGTAGGGACGGGCGTTGCCGATGTGGATCCGGCCGTAGACGGTGGGCCCGCAGGCGTAGATGCCGACTTCGTTGTCCGGGTCGATGATCCGGCGCTCGCCGCTCATCGTGTCTTTGATGCTCACCTCACGCATGCCAGGCATCCTGGTCGGCGGGGTCAGAAAGTTCGGTATCCGCCGGCGCCGGGACCGCCACGGCGGCGCCTCGGTGCCGATCCGGAGTCCCCGTCTCCCTCGCGCGTGGAGTCGGTCCGCTCCCAGTCAGGCGCGGTGCTGGATGCAGCTGCCCGCGCTTCCTGGCGGGCCCGATCGGCAGCCGCCCGGACTTCGTCGTCGGCGGACTGCTGGGCCAGCTCGGCACGACGATCGGCTTCTCTCCGGATGCGCTCGTCTTCGTCGCGCAGGCGCTGTTCAGCCAGCTCCCGGGCCTCTTCTTCACGCTCCCGGCCGAACTTTTCGACCAAGGCGTCAACCCGCTCGGCCGCCTCACGGCGAACCTGCTCGGTGCCTTCCATGACCTGACGGTCGACGTCGGCTTCGATCTCGGTGATGCGCTGGCGGGCGAGCTGCTCGAATTCGTTGGCGTGCGCCTCCGCCTGGGCGGCCCGGTCCTGGGCCTTCGATGCCCTGGCGTCGGCGGCGTCGATCCGGTTC